>CAKMQM010000259.1:0-3795 GCA_927911615.1 uncultured Xylanimonas sp. | reverse complement strand
AGAAAGCGTGACAATTTTCGCCCCTGCGTGCCGAAAATGGCTCAAAAAGGGCGATTTTGCGGTACAGGGCGAGTTTTGTACCGGTTCGGACAGACCAGCATGCGTGCAGGGTGAGTTTTGTCCCGGATGGAGCCCGAAAGGGGCCACTGGGGAAGTGCTGCGAGGCCAAGGTCGTCGGCCTCATCGCAGCCAGGTACTGCCGTATCAGGCCCGGTGGCAGTGCCCCGCACGACGGCCCGAGCCCCCGGCCTCGTCCCTTACCCCTGGCCGGTGAGGGTGAGGTACACGAGGAACAGGTTCAGCGCGACGATGACGGCCGCGATGAGGAAACCGGTGACGCGCAGGGGACGATTGTTCGCGTAGTCGCCCATGACGTCGCGGTTGGCGGTCAGGCGCATGAGCGGGATGATCGCGAAGGGGATGCCGAATGACAGGGCGACCTGCGAGACAACGAGGGCCACGTGGGCTCGGCGCCCGCGCCCAGAATGATGAGCGCCGGGATCAGGGAGATGAGGCGGCGCGCCATGATGGGCACGCGAATGTGGAGGAGGCCGTTCATGATCTCCGAGCCAGCGTAGGCGCCCACCGACGTGGAGGCCAGGCCCGAGGCCAGCAGGCCGAACGCAAACACGGTGCCGACGATGGACCCGAGCGTGGAGGAGATCGCGGCGTGCGCACCCTCGATCGTGTCAGTGCCGCTCTGGCCGGCCAGCGCCGCGGCGGCCAGGAGCAGCAGGCCGATGTTAACCAGACCTGCGATGCTCAGCGCCCAGTAGATGTCGATGCGGGTCGCGCGCAGCAGGCGCGAGAGGTGCCCCGAGGAGTGGCGGGCGTCGCCGGTGGACGGGCCGAGCTCGTCGGCCTCGTGGTCGTTGACCAGCGAGGAGTGCAGGTAGACCGCGTGCGGCATGACGGTCGCGCCCAGCATGGAGGCGGCCACGAGGACCGAGTCGGTGCCCTGGAAGCGAGGAACGAGCCCGCCGAGCATGCCCGAGGGGCTGGGCGGCGCAACGAAGAGGCCCGCGAGGAATCCGAGCGTGATGATGATCAGCAGGCCGACGATGATCGTCTCGAACTGGCGCTGGCGCCCACCGCCCTGGACAAGAAGCAGAACCATCGACACGACGCCGATGATGACGCCGCCCCACAGGAGGGGAACCCCAAACAGGAGGTGCAGCGCGAGCGCGCCGCCGATGACTTCGGCCAGGTCGGTTGCGGCGGCCACGATCTCGGCCTGCAACCAGAATGCGATGCGCCCGGGCTTGCCCATGCGCGTGCCCAGCAGTGAGGGCAGGGACTGGCCGGTGACCAGGCCGAGCTTGGCGGAGAGGTACTGGATGACCATCGCGAAGATGTTTGAGGCCACGAGAACCCACACGAGCAGGTACCCGTAGCGCGCGCCCGCCGTGATGTTGGCGGCGACGTTTCCGGGGTCGACGTAGGCGACGGCCGCGACGAAGGCGGGGCCGAGGAGGGGGATGAGCTTGTGGCGATGCTCGGTGTCCGTGGCGCTCACGGGAATCCTCACTATAGGTAGAAAAATATTCGGCTACCCGAATATTACTCGCCTCGCGTCCCTCACGGCGGGACGAAAGCCACCCAGGCGCGCCTCGTGTGGCCAGGTTTTCATTCACGGACCCGGGGAGAGTTCGCGGATGGGAGCAAAAACCCCGTAGTCTAAAGGGGTGACTCCTGAAGAACTTGCTACTCTCATCCGCGCGACCCTGCTGGACGCTGCTGCCGCCGGTCGCATTTCGATCGACCCCTCGTTGGTCCCCGACCCCGTGACCGTGGAGCGCCCGCGCGTGCGCGAGCACGGCGATTGGGCGACCAACGTCGCGATGCAGCTCGGTAAGAAGGCCGGCATGGCGCCGCGCGAGTTCGCGCAGATCCTCGCCGACGACCTGGCCGCTGCCGACGGTATCGACTCCGTCGAGGTCGCTGGCCCCGGCTTCATCAACATCCGCCTGGGTGCGGGTGCGGCCGGCGAGCTGGCTCGCACGATCGTCGAGGCCGGTGCTGCGTACGGCCGCAACGAGACCCTCTCGGGCCGTTCGATCAACCTCGAGTACGTGTCCGCGAACCCGACCGGCCCCGTGCACCTGGGTGGCGCCCGCTGGGCCGCTGTCGGCGATTCGCTTGCCCGCCTCATGGCCGCCTCCGGCGCAGCCGTGACCCGCGAGTACTACTTCAACGACCACGGCTCGCAGATCGACCGCTTCTCGCACTCCCTCTATGCCCGCGCCATGGGCCGCGAGGTCCCCGAGGACGGATACGGCGGCCAGTACATCGCCGACATTGCCGACCAGGTCCGCGCCGACGCGCGCGCGGCCGGCGAGCCCGACCCGATCACCCTGCCCGAAGAAGAGGCCATCGAGGTCTTCCGCGCTCGCGGTGTCGAGCTGATGTTCGCGGAGATTAAGGAGCGCCTGCACTCCTTCCGCGCCGACTTCGACGTCTTCTTCCACGAGGAGTCCCTGCACACCTCCGGCGCGGTTGCCGAGGCAATCGAGCGCCTGCGTGAGCGTGGCGAGATCTTCGACGAGGGTGGCGCGGTGTGGCTGCGCACGACCACCTACGGCGACGACAAGGACCGCGTCCTCATCAAGTCGGACGGCCAGGCCGCGTACTTCGCGGGCGACGTCGCCTACTATCTCAACAAGCGTGAGCGTGGCGCGGATGTCGCCATCTACCTGCTAGGCGCCGACCACCACGGCTACATCGGCCGCATGATGGCCATGTGCGCTGCCTTCGGTGACAAGCCGGGCGAGAACCTGCAGATCCTCATCGGCCAGCTCGTCAACCTGGTGAAGGACGGCGAGCCCGTGCGCATGTCCAAGCGCGCCGGCACGATCGTCACCCTCGACGACCTCGTCGATGCCGTGGGCGTGGACGCCGCGCGCTACGCCCTCGTGCGTGTCTCGATGGACACGCAGGTCGACATTGACCTGGACCTGCTCTCGCAGCACTCCAACGACAACCCGGTCTACTACGTGCAGTACGCGCACGTGCGCACCTGCAACGTTGCCCGCAACGCTGCCGAGCACGGCGTCACCCGCGACGCTGGCTTCGATCCGGCCGCCCTCGACTCCGAGGCCGATGAGGCCCTGCTGGCCGCCCTCGCCCAGTTCCCCGCGCAGGTTGCGCAGGCGACCGAGCTGCGCGAGCCGCACCGTATCGCCCGCTACCTCGAGTCCCTGGCTGCGACCTACCACGCCTGGTACGGCCAGTGCCGCGTGACGCCTCGCGGCGACGACCCGGTCGAGCCCGGCCACATCGCCCGCCTCTGGCTCAACGAGGCGGTCACCCAGGTGCTGCGCACCGGCCTCGGCCTCCTTGGTGTGAGCGCTCCCGAGAGGATGTGACTCGGTGAGCGAGACGTCAAGCGTCGGTACCCTCACCTGCCCGACCCCCGATGAGCGCCCCGACCTGTGGCCGTGGAGCGCGAGCCGGGAGGACGGCGTGCTACGCGTGGGAGGCGTCGACCTGACCAGCGTCGCCGCCGACTTCGGCACGCCCACCTTCGTGCTCGACGTCGAGGCCATGCGCGGCCGTGCCCGCGTGTGGGCCTCGGCGATGGCCGAGGAGTTCTGGGACGGCTACGGCATGAGCGGCGGCGACGCCTTCTATGCCGGCAAGGCCTTCCTGAGCGCCGACGTCGCGCGTCTCGTCGCGGCCGAGGGCCTGGGTATCGACACCGCCTCGCTCGGCGAGCTGAGCCTGGCCCTGCGCGCCGGGGTGGACCCCGACCGCATCGGCCTGCACGGCAACAACAAGTCGAACGCGGAGATCCGC
>CAKMQM010000258.1:0-6761 GCA_927911615.1 uncultured Xylanimonas sp. | reverse complement strand
GCCTGCCAGCCATCTTCTTCTTCAACATGCGAAACCTCCATTGGTCCGTTCTTGTTGGTCGATCGATAGGATCGAGTCACTAACTATCTCGTGTTAGTTGATGTCTGAATCATAGCGGCCTGTTGCGCAGCTCGCATCATTTGCCAGCAACTTTGCGCATCGTTATCAAGCCGCAACATAACAGGTTGGGGCTTAATCACCCCCAACCTGGGCAATTACGAATGTCATGTCCGTATCGCGCATCATGCCAGCGAACTCGGGACGAGAGTCAGGCCCGCACGAACGTGTGCCGATTCCGTCCTGGAATGCGTCCAGCCACAGGAACGTACGCTCACTGTCAGGCAGGTCCTCCCAGTGCGAGGCCTCGGCCAATTCACGCTCGCTCCACGGCGAGGCGCTCCACCCCAGTGGCGAGGTGGGGAGGATGAGGAACTCCCCAACCTCGCCTCGCAGGGAGAGGGCCTCCAGGTCGAGTCGCTGGCCGCCCTCCTGGGGACGCACGCACACGTCCCACAGCTTCGAGACCTCGGCATGCCCGCACCCACGAGCGCCGGGCACACGCATGTCGGAGTATCCAATGAGGGTGTCGCCGAGCCACGAGGCTTCCCACTGCGAGCCGGGCATCTCGATGCGCACGCCGAGGCGCGGGACACGCTCGGGCCAGGCCCCGTAGGGGGCGACACGAGCCGAGATTGAGAGCGCGGAGATGTCACCCACGCGTACCGGGCGGTACTCCCACGTGAGTGTCGCGCCGAATTGCGCGGCGGGCGGCGACCAGCGCTCGACGACGCGCTGGCACTGCTCGTCCCCCTCGATGGATACGAGGCGTCGACGCAGCAGGTGCAGACGGGCCTGTTCCCAGCGGGCCGCGTGCGAAGTACCGTGCTCGCCGCGCCCGACCCCGAGGGGACCGAGGTCGTCCTCGTCAATCCCCCAGTAGTCGACGGGGCCGCGCCCGCGGTCGTTGTCGGTGGGGGCCCTGAAGACGCTGAGGTCGACGCTCACGGGCATGGTGCCGATCCGCGCGAGGCGCCCGCGCGCATCAAGCGCGTACGGGGCTACCACGTCATCGTCCGAGCGGACGGCCGAGACGGGGGCGCCGAGGAGCGCGCGCAGTCGGGCCTCATCTGGGCCATGTCCGCGCGAGGACTCGATAGCCTTCGCGAGGGCCGGAGCATCCGGGGCCATCGCCTGAACCCACGACCAGGTGCCGGCGTAGGGGCGCGAGAGGGCATCGATCAGGCCGTCACACACGAAGCTACCATCGTGGACTTCCTCGCCGAAGTCACCGCCGTAGGACAGCGCGCGACGCCGTCCGGAGTGTGCGCCACAGGGCGTGGTCGCGCCATTCCCACACGAAGCCGCCGGCATGGCGGGGGTGGCCCATCTGCGCGGCGTAGGCGGCGGCGTTTCCGGGGCCTGTTCCCATCGCGTGCAGGTATTCGCACATGATGTAGGGGGCGCGGCGAATGCGCTCGCGCGCGGCGTCGTCAACCCGCGCGGCGACGTGCGTGGGGACGGCGACCTCGGCGTGAGGATCGCTCTCGTCGAGGACGGCGGCAACCTCCTCCAGGGTCGGGTACATGCGCGAGTAGATGTCCGTGTATTCGAGGCCGTGGTCGCCCTCGTAGTGAACGATCGCCCGGGAACCCGTGCGCTCGTGGACCCAGCGCGCACAGTCGACCAGGTTCGCGCCGGTGCCGGACTCGTTGCCAAGGCTCCAGCTCATGATCGAGGGATGGTTCTTGTCGCGCTCGAAGGCGCGGACCGTGCGATCCATGTAGGCATCGGCCCAGCGCGGGTCGTCGGAGGGATTGTTGATCCACTCCCCCGCGCCCTCGAACCCATGCGTTTCGATGTCGCCTTCGAGCATGACCCACAGGCCGATCTCGTCGGCCAGGTCGAGCAGGCGGGGTGGGGCGGGTAGTGGGAGGTACGGATCGCGTTGATTCCCATGGACTTCATGAGGGCGAGGTCCTCGCGCGCCCAGGCCTCGTCAAACACGCGCCCCTCGGCGGCGCGCACCTCGTGACGGTTAACCCCGTTGAGGGTCAGGGGCTCGCCGTTGGCCATGAGGACGCCGTCCTCGATGGACACGCGACGGAAGCCGATGCGCAGGCACCGCTCCCCCGCGTCGAGGCCTTCCGAGCCCTGGACGCTGACGCGCGCTTCATAGAGGGCTGGGTCCTGCGCGCTCCACGGGCGCACGCTGCCCACTTCGATGCGCCCGCTGCGGTAGCGGCCGTCCTGGCCGCGTTCGAGCGAGCAGGCGAACGACCAGAGGCCGTCGATGCTGAGGTGCCCGGACAGATGCGCCTCCTGGGCGCCGAGCACCCGGGCTTCGATGGTCACATAACCCACCCCGGCCTCGTAGTCGGTGTCGATCCACAGGTCTTCGATGGCTCCGGGAGCGAGGCGACGCAGGCTCACCGAGCGGAAGATGCCGGGCAGCCACCACTGATCTTGATCCTCGAGGTAGGAGCCGGGGCTGAACTGGTGCACGCGCACGGTGATCGTATTGACGCCGGGGTGCACGGCCTCGGTCACGTCGAACTCGTGGGCGAGGCGCGAACCGCGAGCCATGCCGATCCACGCGCCGTTCACCCACACGGTGGCTTGACTTTCAACGCCGTCAAAACGCAGGCGAATGTGGCCTCCCTGCCAGTCGGCGGGGAGCTCGAAGGTGCGGCGGTAGTCGCCGACAGGGTTGTCGTCGGGCGGGAACGGCGGGTCGACCGGGAAGGGGAAGTCGACGTTGGTGTAGGCGGGGTGGCCCCAGGCGCCCTCACCGCGCAGGACCCAGTGACTGGGCACGTCGATCTCGGACGCGTCGCCGGCGGGAGCGGGCTCATCCCAGGGCTGCTCGACATTGACGAAGGGCACGGGGTCGGTGCCGTGATAGGCAAAGTTCCACATGCCATCGAGGCTGAGAACCCCACAGTCGTCAGCGAGGTGCGCGCGCGGAGGCACAAGCGCGCCCGCGCCGGGAGCATAGGAAGGTAGTATCGATATCACGTCTCTGTGCCTTTCGGATGTCGTCATCGAAACTCCGATCGTCAGAGATAAGACTAACACGTTATAGTTGTTGTGTTTCAACGAAACGCAACCGAGTATTGGGAGCCTTGCATGGAGCGCGCAACCCGGGCCGACGTCGCCCGCGCGGCAGGCGTCGCACCGTCAACTGTCTCGCTCGTCCTCAACGGACGAGGCCGGGACGTGAAGATCGCGCCCGCCACCATCGATCGCGTCAAGCAGGCCGCACGCGAACTCAACTACATCCCCAACGCGGCTGCCCGGTCGCTGCGCCGCGGCAAGTCCCACCTCATTGCTCTCCTCATGGCCGAACTGCCGGACGACCCCTTCGTGCCCGTCGTCCACACGGTCCTCACGACCGCGATGATCGACATTCAGCGCCACGGCTACCTGCTCCTCCCACTCTTCCAGTCCGGCGACGGAGCCTCAGACGCCGAGGTCATCCGCGGGGTCCTGGGCGACACGCAGCTGGCCGGCATCATCCGCGAGACCACGTCGGCCGAGGCCTTCACCTCGCGCCTGCTCGCCAATCTCGGCATCCCCGTCGTCGCCATGTCGATGATCGAGGCCAACCCCACCGGATCAGAATCCTCCCTGATCCGCATCGACGAGGGTGCCGGCGTACGCGACGTTCTCTCAGACTGCGCGCTCGTGGATCCGTCGACCGGCACGGGTCAGGGGCGCGCCGTATTCCTGGCTGGCCCGAACACGAACCACGCGCGCCAGAACCCAATCGCGAGCGCGTTCGGCACGAAGTTCACCCTCTACTCGCTGCCCGACTGGGAGCCCACCACGGCCTACCAGGCCGCACTGCGCCTCCTCGACGAAGACCCGTCAATCTCGCTGATCGCCCTGGCCGACGACTCGCAGGCCCCCGGCGTCTTCCAGGCCGCCGCAGACCTGGATCTGTCAGTACCCCGCGACCTGTCGATCCTCGGCTTCGGCAATCAGGACCACCGCAGCGCCTCCTCGCTCGGCCTCACGACGGTCGAATGGCCCCTCAAGGAAATGACCGAGGCCGCCGTCTCCTCGATCATCAACGTGATCGAGGGCCGATCCCCCATGACCGATGTTCACCCCAGCGCATCCATCGACAAGGAGGCCCCGGACGGTACCCCGATCGCGACGATCCCGACGCGCCCGGTGTGGCGCTCGTCGGTCGCCAGGCGCGCTTAGGGCGGCGTACTTCCCCGCCGCGTCGGCAGTCGCGAGCTTATTCCCCCGCCCAGACTTCGCTCCGGGAACTGCGTGTCTCTTGCACCGGATTCCCCACACGCGGACACCGGGACTGCCACTACAGTGGCCCCATGGATCCCGAATATGTCTTCAATACGTCCCTGCCCTATCTAACGGGCAAGCTGGAAGATGCCGGCCTCACGGTTCAGATTGGCTTCAACCGAACCGAGGGCACGATATTCCTCTTACTGAACGATTCCGTGAAGTGCAGCATTCACGCACTCATGACCAACCTGATATCTGCGGAACCGGATGCGCACCGCGATCTGATGGATCCGTGGGTCCCGTACCTCATCGAGCGGACACGCATCGGCGAAAACATCCTGAACAAACCCGACGAGCTGCGTCGACTCATACGCACCCTGCTCTGCGCTGGGGACGCTGCCGCACACCCTCACCTTTCTTACGCTCGCAAATTCCCCGACGGACTCGCGCTGACACTCAGTCTCGACTACGAGACCCCCCAGTTCAGGCTGATCGATGAGCAGCTGGCTCAGTGCTCGATGAGCGTCGACGAGCTCTTCGACTACGCGCAAACGAACACCGACAACGTCCCCATCGAGCACATCGGGCAGTACGGGCCGTTCACCTGCCTGTCGGCTCAGTCCGCGTTCGTCACGGCGAAGGTCGCGAACATGCGCGAGCTCATGTCGCGTTTCCTCATTGATGCGCCGCACGGCCTGTTCTTTATGGTCCCGGCGAACCACATGATCTGTTACGCCCCCGCCGACCCCGCGAACATCTCGGAACAGCTCGCAACCCTCGCAGACTTTAGCCGACTCCCCGTCATCGCTACGATCATGCAGGACCCGGACGCCGTTCTGAGCCGCAACATCTTCTACTATTCGCCGGAAGGAACATACGAGACGATCACACAGGACGACGATCCGGCCCTCGAGGAGTTCTTCACGAATCCACACATCGACGCAGAAACCCGCCGTACCTGCATCGATCAGTACCTGTCGCCTTCCCCCGCTTTCCGAGCGCGATTCGCGTTGCCCTAGTCGCCCGACCGACACGAGGGACACATCGGAGGATCCTCGACACGACGCAGGGAGGGGCGGATGCCAGTTGGCATCCGCCCCTCCCTCGCACTTGCGCCTCGCGCCGGGCGCCTCCCACACGCTCACAAAATGCGGGAGATGCCCGGCGGCGACGCTATTACTCGCCGAGGCCGCAGGCCCGGTAGATATTGGTCAGCATGGCCAAACGCTGCTCGAGGGACGCGTCCTTGGGGACGCAGACCTTCGCGCCGAGGTACTTGGCCCCACCCGCGATGGCGGCCTGTGCGCAGCGGGCGATCTCGGCCTCGTCCATGAGCGAGGTCGGTTCGTCGGCCTGCGCGGGCAGGTGGCCGTCGATCCAGGAGTAGCCGTACTGGGTTTCCTCCGGGCCTGCGCCCGAGAAGATGATGCCGTCCAGGACGCCGCGCTTACCGGCCTCGAGCATATGCTCATAAGCGGTGTCCGCGCTGCGGCCCTCCACGGCGGAGCGACCCCAGTTGAGGTGAATCCCGATGCCGGCCTCGGAGACGACGTCAATCTCGGATTCGAGGGAGAGGAAGCCCTTTTCGGGGTTCTGCTCGGGGATGTACTTGTCGCAGTGCTCGATGACGAGCGTGGCCCCGCACCAGTCCCAGGTGGCCACCTCGGCGAGCGAACGCTTGAAGGCGTCCACCTGCGCCAGGCGCATGGGAGCCGAGTGCAGCTGCACGCGGGCGACCAGCTGACGACCCGCCCGCTCACACAGGGCGGCAAGGTCGTCACGCAGCGCGCGGGTGAAGTCGAGAGCGGCGGCGCGTCCGGCCTCGTCGGGCGAGGCCAGGCCGAACTTCTCGTTCTTCCATACGTTCTGCATGGTGCCGGGGATCGCGGTGATCGTATTGAAGTCCCAGTGAGCCGCCAGGTGGCTGGCCAGGACCTCGCCCTGGGTGGCGAGCTGCCCCGGGTAGGGGATCTCAACGCCGCTCACCCACGGCTGATCTGCGAGAAGTCGGTAGTAATCAGCTTCCAGCTCCGGTGCCGGATGCGACGCGTACGCGCCAAGGATGAATGGGAGTGCCATGATGATTACCCTTCTACGATGAAATTGTCGCACGGATCACTAGAACGAACATACTCCTATTTCGCGCATGTGCGCAGCGAAGTAACACGACACCCTGCGATTACCCCATCTACATACGCGTGAGGGCGGACACCAGCCGGTGCCCGCCCTCACGCGTACATCTCTCAGACGCTCACAGCGCCAGGTTCTCCTTGACGACATCCGCCAGCGAAGCGGCGACGGAATCGGCCTCCTCCTGGGTGGCAGCCTCGACCATGACGCGCACGAGCGGCTCCGTGCCCGAGGGACGCAGGAGCACGCGGCCGGTATCACCCAGACGGGCCTCGGCGGCAGCCACGGCCTCGGCGACGGCCTCGTTCGTCGAGGCGGCCGCGCGGTTCACACCACCCACGTTGATGAGGGTCTGCGGCAGGCGCGCAATGAAGGAC
>CAKMQM010000257.1:0-5897 GCA_927911615.1 uncultured Xylanimonas sp. | reverse complement strand
CGAACCCGCCTCCTACAAGTCCACCCTGGCCGTCGCCTCCGTCGACAACCAGGAGGCCCTGTCCTACGTGAGCCTTGGCGAGCGCAAGATCGCCTACCGCACCGCCCTCGACGGCCAGAGCGAGGCCGTGCGCGGCTTGCTTGACATCCCCGCAAAGACCTACCGCATCGTCGACGCCGGCGCTGGCGGCACCGACCAGCTCGAGCAGTACGCGGGCACCGACCTCTCCGGCGTGATCGTCCTCGAGGATAAGGGCGGAACGGACTCCCGCGACGGCTCGGCCATGACCGAGGAGCTCAAGGC
This sequence comes from uncultured Xylanimonas sp., assembly GCA_927911615.1. GTDB lineage: Bacteria > Actinomycetota > Actinomycetes > Actinomycetales > Actinomycetaceae > Pauljensenia. The sequence goes on along the minus strand of CAKMQM010000257.1, from coordinate 5,594 downwards.
GCGCAACCTAACCGCCCTCTCGCCTGCACCCGCGGCCCTCATGGTCGCTGACACGGACGAGGCCGCCACGCCCTACCAGGCGATCCTCGGCTCGACCATGTCGATGCCGACGGTGACCATCACCAAGCGGGACGGCGAGGCGATCCGCGAGGCCCTGGCCGCCGCCAACGGAGCCGACGTCACCGTGACCGTCACGCACTCCGGCATCGTGCTGGCCTCGAACAACCCGACGGCCTCGGAGTTCTCGGCGTGGGGCGTGGCCCCCGACCTGACCCTCAAGCCTGAGATCGCTGCCCCCGGCGGCGACATCATGTCGGCCTACCTCGGCAACGAGTACCAGCGCCTGTCGGGCACCTCGATGGCATCCCCGCAGGTCGCGGGCATCAGCGCCCTCGTGCGCGAGCGCCTCGCGAGCGATCCCGCCTTCTCCGCAATGAGCCCTGAGCAGAAGAACGCGGTCGTCACCAACCTCCTCATGGGAACCGCCCACCCGCTCGTCGACGTTGAGCTGGGCGACGGCACCTACTACTCGCCGCGCAGGGTCGGCGCGGGGGCTGTCGACGCGCTCGCAGCGACCACCGCGACCGTCTACCCGACCGTTGTCGGCGCTGCCGATCCCTCCCGACCCAAGGCCGACCTCGGCGACGGGACGAACGGGTGGACCTTCCAGGTGCAGCTGACCAACCTCTCCGACGCTGCCCACACCTACACCCTCGGCGGCCAGGCGCTTTCCGAGATGGTCGAGGAGGGCCTCTTCCTCGAGCACTCGCAGAACTGGGCGGGCGCGGGCATCTCACTGACCTTCTCCGGTGACGGCGTCGCCGAGGCCGGGGACGCCCAGCAGATCACGGTCCCCGCGATGTCGAACGCCACCGTGACCGTCACCGTGACCCCCGAGTCCGAGTTCGCGGCCTTTGCTGCCGAGAACACCCCGAAGGGCACCTTCATCGACGGCGCCGTGACCTTCACGAGCGAGGACGGGACCCCGAGCCTGACCGTGCCCTACCTGGGCTTCTACGGCTCGTGGGGAGCCCCGAACGTCTTCGACGGCAAGTGGTCGGACGATGAGACGACGCCCGTGCACGTCTACCGTTCCGCGCTGGTCAACGCTCACTCCTCCATCCCGCTGGGAGCGCTGAACCCGCTGTCGGACAAGCAGGACTCGAACCTGGTCACGACGATCAACACGCAGCGCCTTATCACCTCGCGCGCCAAGTGGGCCGGCGCCCCCGACAAGATCGCGCCGATGACCGGCATGCTGCGCTCGGTTCCGTCGATGTCTGTCACCTACCGGAACTCTGCGGGCGAGTCAGTGCGCTCCTACACGATCAACCGCGTGCGCAAGTCCCTCTACGACCTCGAGACCGGCTGGACGAAGCCGGGTGAGTTCGCCGGTGAGGAACCCTTCTTCGACGGCTACGACCAGTCCGGCAACGAGCTGCCCGACGGCGCCTACACGCTGACGATCGAGGCGGCGACGGACGGGCCGTCCTCGCAGAAGCACCAGATGAGCTACGAGTTCACGCTGGACACGCAGGCCCCCGTCATCTCCAACCTGACGGTGAGCGGCGAGGGTGACGCCCGCACGGTGTCCTTCGACGTCACCGACGCTTCCCCCGTGGCCGGCATCGACTTCCACGAGGACGCCGACGGCACGTGGTACTACCGCAAGCTCGTCGAGGATGACGGTGAGATCCTGGCCGACGGCACGCACCGCTACCACTTCGACGTGCCCGTCTCGGAGCTGAAGGCCGCCTGGGCGCAGCAGGGACGCACGGACGAGGCCCCGGTGACCCCGTACCTCTTCGCCTGGGACTGGGGCGTCAACCCCGCCAAGCAGGAGGTACGCCTCCAGGGCGATCCGGCGCCCGCTCCGACCCTGGCACCTGAGCCGACCCCGGCGCCCGCTCCGACCCCGGACCCGACCCCCGCACCTGCCCCGCAGGGAGGCCAGTGGATCAGCGATTCGGTTGGCTGGTGGTACCGCTACGCGGATGGCACCTATCCGGTGAGCCAGACGCTGCAGATCGGTAACTCGATCTACCGCTTCGGTGCGGATGGGTACATGCGTACCGGCTGGGTGAGCGAGGCTGGTTCGTGGTTCTACCACGACGCTTCTGGTGCCCAGGCGAGTGGCTGGGTGAAGGATGGCTCTTCCTGGTACTACCTGGATCCGGCGACCGGGCGAATGGTCACCGGTTGGCTGCTTGATGGTCCGACCTGGTACTACCTGACGCCCGGTAGTGGCGCGATGGTGACCGGTTGGGTCAAGGATGGCTCGTCCTGGTACTACATGCACTCCAGTGGCGCGTTGACGACCGGTTGGCTGAAGGATGGCGGCTTCTGGTACTACCTGAGCACCGACTCGGGTGCGATGTACACGGGAGGTCACTGGATCGGCTGGAAGTGGTACTACTTCGCCGAGAACGGCCAGTGGAACGGCTGAGGCCTCACGCGCAGCACTGACAGCGCGTAACGCAGTGTGCGCCCCGGGAAACCGGGGGCGCACACTCGTCTTGTGATCAGTCAATTATCTGCGGGGTTAAAATCCCAGGATTTTCTCAGCTCACCTTGCCGTTGCCGCAAGGTTGAGCTCCTACAGTAGGTGTCATCACAAGGGAATACGGCACGGGCCGGGCCCGAGCGATGCCGACGAGACATCATTGAGGAGCCTTCTGGGACAACTTGCACTGTGTTGATGGGATACGCCGAGGGCCGACCGCCAGGTGGCCCCTCGGCGTATCTGCACCCGGATCGACTCGTGGGAGCAGTGCGTAAAGAGCGCTGTGTGTTGGTGCGGCGGCGCTGGGGCCTGCACGGTGGAGTGGATGCGCTGCGGGAAGCCGCTGTTTCGAATGAGTTTCTCAGCGCCCACCAATTTCGCACGTAATTCCGCCGCGACCGCTTCAAAACTTGAATTGTGATCGTTGGAATTGCAACGTTTCTGGATGTTGTTGAATGTTCATGCAGTTGAATTACGTGCGACTTTGTGGAGCTAGTCCGCGCGCATTGCGGCCTTTGTGCTGGCCCGCATCCGGGCGCGTGTTCTGGATAGAAAGCTGTCTTCTGGGTAGGAACGGCTCTTCTGGATAGGTTATTTTCCTATCCAGAAGCCGATAACCTATCCAGATCGTCGTTTCCTATCCAGTTCGTTGGTGTCTGGCATCTTGGAGGGCTTCCACGCTGGTCGTAGTGGGGGTTTTGCACGACACGAAACCCTCTGACGGCGTGTCGTTGGCGTGGCGTCGGCGTGTCGGACCCCGTGTAGTGCAATTCCCCCGTCTTGGCTCTCCTCCTGCAATTTCGCATGCAATTCCCCTGAGCAATCTTGTTTGTCCGCTTCAGTTCGCATCTCTGCGTCACTTGTGTTTTGGAATTGCATGCGACTTTGTGGGGCCCTGCGCGCACTGTGGTCTTTGCTGCGAGCATTGCTGCGGCATGATGGACCCTCATGCGGCCCCTGCTGAGCCGCGCCCCCGCTGAGTGGTGTCACCGACAGCTGATTGGGGAGCCGTGGTGTCCACAGTGCAGATCATCAGGGCGAAGACGCCCGCAATAGGCCACGCAAAAGCCGGGGCGCGTCAGGCATATTGCCCGACGCACCCCGGCCTCGTCGTTGCGAGCTACTCAGAGGCGCTCAAAACCAGCGTCCCACGCGGCGCGCATGGGGTTCGCGTCGGCGACCAGCTGATCGAAACGCAGGTCGCGATGTCGATGACCTCGCCGAGCGCGAAGCGAGCCTCGCGGGCGGGGGAGTGCTCGACGCGGCGCCAGCCCGAGGACAGCAGGTGCTTGCGGTCCACGACGTTGTCCACGCAGATGACCAGCGGACGGCCGAACTTCTCGCGGTAGGCGGCAGCCAGGGCGCGCAGCTCCTCGGCTTCCTCGGAGGTCACATCGCCCACCGACAGGGACGAGGTGTCCGTGCTGGCCTGCTCGTCGCCCGCGCCGTCGAGGACCAGGGAGACGACGTCCGTGTAGGACGCGATGAGCTCCTCGGCCTCCTCGGGGCTGGCCGCCAGGACGGCGTCCTCGAAGGAGGAGCGCAGCTCGGACACGGAGGCGAAGGGACGGGACTCCCAGGCTCGCTCGACCGGCCACGTGTGAGCGGAGAACATCGACGAGAAGGTTGCTACGAACTGGTCGCGATCCATCGTGTTGACGTCGTCCAGGTTGATCTTCTTGCCGTCCACCACGGCCACGTCCGGCGAGGCCGGGCGTCCGATGTGGAAGAACAAGAGGTTCAGGATGATGGCCGTCAGCGAGCCGATGGTCACGCCGGAGCCGAAGATGATCTGCAGCCAGGAGGGCATGGCCGCGACGATGTCTGCTCTCCTGAAGGTGACGAGGAGTGCCAGGCCGATCGAGGTGGAGACGATGACGGCGTTGCGGCTGTCGCGCAGGTCGACCTTTGACAGGGTCTGGATGCCGACGACGGCGACGTTGGCGAACATCGCCAGGGAGGCGCCGCCGATGACGGGGGAGGGGATGGCTGCGACGATAGCCGCGGCCTTGGGGAGCAGGCCCAGGATGATCATGAAGACGCCCGCGGCGGTGACGACCCAGCGGGACTTCACGCGGGTGAGGCGCACGAGGCCGACGTTCTGCGCGAAGCAGGTGTAGGGGAAGGAGTTGAGGACGCCGCCCAGCAGCGTGGACAGGCCGTCGGCGCGCAGGGCGTTGGCGATGTCGCGCGGGGCGATGCGCTTGCCCACGACCTCGCCGGTGGCGAAGACGTCGCCCGTGGTCTCCACGGCGGTCACGGCCATGACGATGATCATCGCGATGATGGCGGTGATGGAGAACTGGGGGAGCCCGAAGAAGAAGGGGTGGGTGACGGCCACCCAACTGGCGTTTCCGACGCCTGTTAGATCGGTCTTGCCCATTGCGAAGGCGACGCCCGTCATAATGACGAGGCCGAGGAGGACTGAGAGCGTTCCCATGAAGCCCTTGAAGAGGCGCTGGATGAGGACGATGATGACGATGGTGCCGATGGCGTAGGCGAGCGATTCTAAGGTGAGCGCCGCCTTCGTGTCCGCCGGTGCATCGTCAGTCCACCTCAAAATGTCGTCGGCAGAGACGGACAGGAGCGTCGTGCCCATGACGGTCAGGAGCGTGTCCGTGACGACCGGCGGGAAAAAGCGAAGGAACTTCGCGAAGATGGGAGCGACTAGGAAGACGAGAAGGCCGACGGCGATGATGGAGCCGTACATGGTGGCCAGGCCGGTCTTTGGGTCGGCGCCGGGCGGCGTCGCAGCCGCACCGATCGCAATGAGGGGGGAGACGGCGGTGAAGGTGACTCCCTGGATGAGGGGGAGCTTCACGCCGATGAAGCGGCCGATACCGGCCGACTGGATGATGGTGGCGATGCCGCAGGTGAGCAGGTCTGCGTTGATGAGGTGAATAAGCGTTTCATCATCGAGTCCAAGCTGCTTGACAATGACGAGCGGGACGACCACGGCGCCCGCGTAGAACGCGAGGACATGCTGAATGCCCAGAATGGTGAGTTTCCCAAAGGGAGGGACTTGATCGACGGGGTGGGGAGCGGACGAGGGGCTTGATGCCATCTGTGTCTCCTGGACCTTTATCCAAGT
>CAKMQM010000256.1:0-7863 GCA_927911615.1 uncultured Xylanimonas sp. | reverse complement strand
TAACCTATCCGTATCCGCGTAACCTATCCGGAAGTGCGCAACCTATCCGCATGAGCGAGCGTCACCGGGGAAATGGTCACCTATTTGCCGACCCTCTGACGCGCGGCGTCGATTGCCACCTTCGCCGTCTTCAGGTCGACGCCGGTGCGGTCCCGGTAGGCCTTGACGGCGTTGAGGACCCTGTCCTCGGCGATCATCTGGAGTTCGGCTGCGCTCAGCTCCGGGAACGAGGCCGTGGCCGGGTTGGCTGCACCGGATGGAAAGGCGGGACCTGAAGCCTGCGGGACTGCTGCCTCGGAAGAGGGGAAGGACGATCCGGCGAGTGCCGTGACCCCGGCGTCCGCGTAGGCGGCGCGCAGTCGCGCCTCGAGGGTCGCAACCTGTTCCTTGAGTCGCTGGTTCTCGGCGCGCAGCTCCTCGATTTCGGATGCCTGACCAAACCACTTACCCACGTGTTGCCTCCTGAAATGGATCATCGTGAAGGCTTTCATTCTATTTGTCTGCGCCAGCGCGGTGACGACGAGCTCGCTGCGGCGAATGTGGGGGTTCGGGGGTACCCCGCCCCGGCCTCGTCGATGACGACGCGCGAACAGTGTGCGCCAACGCGCCGTGACCGGCGGAACAAGCCGCCCGCCGCGCCTGGGCCGGTAAAATAGCGGAGACACTGCGAGCAGCGGAGGAAACATGGCAGGCGAATCGTTCTTCGGGCAAGAGCCCACCCACGAGGACCAGCAGGGCGGCATCCCGGCCGACCTCATCCCGTACCTGGAAGCGGCCGACGAGGTCGAGGAGACCGAGGCGGGGGAGGGCATCGACCCCGAGGCTGAGGAGAGCGAACGCGAGGCCGCGCTGCGCGCCCTCGTCGAGCACTCGCTGCTGCTGGGCCCCGACCCCTCCGTCCTCGCCGAGATCGAGGGCGAGGTGGACGAGGACTTCGCCGACGATGCCGCCGAAGCACGCGACGAGCGCGCCTCCCACGAGGCCGCGCTGGCGAAGGCCGAGGAGGACGTCGCCCTGGACGCCCGCGTGCAGGAGATCTACCAGTCCATCGTCGCGCGCGCACCCGAGCATGACATCGACCCCACGCTGGACCGTGTGAAGCTCGCCTTGGACATCCTGGGCGACCCGCAGAACTTCTACCCGTCGATCCACATCACGGGCACGAACGGCAAGACCTCCACGTCGCGCATGATCGACTCGCTCCTCACTGCCTTCGGCATGAAGACTGGCCGCTTCACGAGCCCGCACCTGCTCGACGTGCGCGAGCGCATCTCCCTGGAAGGCCACCCGATCACGCGCGAGGGCTTCGTGCGCGCCTGGGAGGACATCGAGCCCTACGTCGGCATGGTGGACGAGCGCAGCTCGCAGGAGGGCGGCCCTCGCCTGTCCTTCTTCGAGGTGTTCACGATCATGGCATACGCGGCCTTCGCCGACTACCCGGTCGACGCCGCCGTCGTCGAGGTCGGCATGGGCGGGCGCTGGGACGCCACGAACGTCATCGACTCCGGCGTCTCCGTCATCACGCCCATCGCCCTGGACCACACGAAGTGGCTCGGCTCCACGATCGAGGAAATCGCGCGTGAAAAGGCCGGCATCATCAAGCCCGGCCAGGTCGTCATCATCATGGCTCAGGAGGAGGAAGTCCTCGACATCCTCCTCGAGCAGGCCCGCTCGGTTGACGCGATCGCCCGCGTCGAGGGCCGAGACTTCGAGGTCGTGGATCGTCAGATGGGCGTCGGCGGCCAGATGGTCACGATCCGCACGCCCTCCGCGGTCTACGAGGACGTGTTCGTCCCGCTGTTCGGGCAGTATCAGGCCCACAACGCGGCGGCGGCGCTCGTGGCCGTCGAGGCTTTCATGGGCGGGCGCGGCCTGGACGGTCGCATCGTCGAGCAGGGCCTTATGAACGCCTCCAGCCCGGGACGCATGCAGGTCGTGCGTCATTCGCCCACGATCATCGTGGACGCCGCGCACAACCCCGCGGGTGCGGCCACCCTGCGCGAGGCCGTGGAATCCTCCTTTGGGTTCGCGCGCATCGCGGGCGTGTACGCGGCGATGGGGGACAAGGACGTCGAGGGCGTCCTGTCCGAGGTTGAGCCCTTCATCGATCACCTCGTCGTCACGCAGATGCCGGGCGAGCGCGCGGCCGACATCGCGCGCCTCGCAGAGATTGCCGAGGAGGTCTTCGGTCCCGACCGGGTAGACGTGCGCGAGTCGCTGGCCGACGCGGTCGATCGTGCAGCAGAGATCGCCGAGGCCGGGGCCGAGCCCGCGGATCGCAGCGGAGTTCTCGTGTTTGGCTCGGTCATGCTGGCCGGGGAAATGCTGGCCCTCGCCGGTCACAGCCCACGCTAGGATGGAACCCAACCAGGGCGGCCGCATCGTGGCGGCCGCCACGGTTGGGAAATCGTGCTCAAAGGTGGCACGATTGATCACGCATACAAGTACAGATGAGCAATGTGCAAGGAGGCATCATGAAGAAGCTCGTCAATGACGTCCACGCCGTCGTCCGCGAAACCCTCGAAGGTTTCGCCCTGGCCCACCCCGACCTCGTCGATGTCCATTACTCGCCCGACTTCGTGACCCGTCACGCCCCCAAGGCTGAGGGCAAGGTCGGCCTCGTCTCCGGCGGTGGATCCGGACACGAGCCCCTGCACGCGGGCTTCGTCGGCGAAGGCATGCTGGATGCGGCCGTGCCCGGCGCGGTCTTCACCTCGCCCACCCCCCGACCCGATCCTGGAGGCCACGAAGGCCGCCGACCACGGTGCGGGTGTCCTGCACATCGTCAAGAACTACACGGGCGACGTCCTCAACTTTGAGACCGCCGCCGAGCTGGCCGACATGGAGGACATCAAGGTCTCGTCGGTCGTCGTTAATGATGACGTGGCCGTCGAGGACTCCCTCTACACGGCGGGGCGCCGCGGCGTCGCCGGAACGATCTTCGTGGAGAAGATCGCGGGCGCGGCCGCCGAGCGTGGCGATTCCCTCGAGGAAGTCACCCGTATCGCCACCAAGGTCAACGACCAGACCCGCTCCATGGGCCTGGCCCTGGGCCCCTGCACCGTGCCCCACGCCGGCAAGCCCTCCTTCGACCTGGGCGAGGACGAAATCGAGCTGGGCATCGGCATCCACGGCGAGCCCGGATACCGCCGTGGTGCCATGGAGCCCGCCGACAGCCTCGTCGCCGAGCTCTACGAGCGCGTGCGCGAAGACCTGGGTCTGGCCGAAGGCGAGCGGGTCGTGGCCCTCGTCAACGGCATGGGCGGCACCCCCGTCTCCGAGCTGTACATCTGCTTCCGCGCCCTGGCCGCCCTCCTCAAGAAGGACGGCATCGAGATTGCTCGCCAGATGGTTGGCAACTACGTGACCAGCCTGGAGATGCCCGGCGTCTCCGTGACCCTCATGCGTGCCGACGACGAGCTCCTCGAGCTCTTCGATGCCCCCGTGAACACGGTCGCCTGGAAGTAAGCAACGAAGCAGGACAAGGAGAAGCACGATGAGCCTAGATGCAGCGTGGGCACGCCGGTGGATCGAGCTGGCGGCGGCGGACGTCGCGCAGCAGCGTGACTACCTGGTGGACCTGGACCGAGCCATTGGGGATGGCGACCATGGCGAAAACATGGACCGCGGATTCAAGGCCGCGCTCGAGGCCCTGGGCCAGGCCCAGCCGGCCAGCGTCGCCGAGGTCCTCAAGACGGTCGCCAAGACCCTCATGTCCACGGTCGCGGCGCCGCCGGGCCCCTGTACGGGACCGCGTTCCTGCGCGCATCGAAGGCTGCCGGGGACGGTGAACTTGACGGCGCGGGCGTGGCAGCGGTGATCGCGGGCGCGCTCGATGGAATCCAGGCCCGAGGCAAGGCCACCACGGGCGAAAAGACCATGGTGGACGCGTGGACGCCCGCCCTCGAGGCCGCCCGCGCCGCCGCCGAGTCCGGTAGTGATCCTGCCGCCGTCCTCGAGGCCGCCGCCACCGCCGCAGAGGCCGGAGCCGCCGCGACGGAACCCATGCGGGCCACGAAGGGACGCGCCTCCTACCTGGGAGAACGCTCCATCGGACACCTCGACCCGGGCGCCGTGTCCACCTCCCTCATCCTGCGCGCCGCCGTGCGCGCAGCTGGCGAGGCCGGCGCGGCATGAGCGTGCGCGTCTCCTTCGTCATTGTCTCCCACTCGGCCTCCCTGGCCAATGGAGTCTGCGAGCTGGCCGCCCAGATGGCCCCCGACGTGCACTTCGAGGCCGCCGGGGGCACGGACGACGGCCGCATCGGCACCTCCTACGACCTCGTGGAGACGGCCCTCGAGGCCGCCCTTGCGGCCGTGGACGGTGAAGGAAGCGGCGTCATCGTCCTAACCGACCTCGGCTCGGCCACGATGACCGTCGAATCCGTCATCGACATGAGCGATGAGCCCGAGCGCGTGCGCTTCGTCGACACCTGCCTCGTCGAAGGGGCCGTCGCGTCCTCCGTGCGCGCTCAGCTCGGCGAAGACCTCGACCAGGTCGCCGACGTCGCAGCCGCCCTTGCCCGCGCGTGGACGACGCGTCCGCCCAGGAGGCGCCCAGCCCCGCCACCGGCGCGCCCGGTGGGGGAGCGGAAGGGGCCCAGGCCTCGTCGACGTGGGCGCAGGGGGACGCGGTCGTCGCTGACCCCGTCGGCCTGCACGCGCGCCCCGCGGCCGCCTTCGTGCGCCTGGCGGGCACCTTCGACGCCGAGGTCACCGTCAACGGGGCCGACGGCGGGTCGGTCCTGGAACTCATGGCCCTGGGTATCACCCAAGGTCAGAGCGTTCACATCGAAGCCAATGGGGCAGACGCCACAGCGGCGGTCGCGGCCCTGACAGATATGCTGGAAAGCGCAACTGCGCAACCCTCATCATCAAAGGAGACAATGTGAGCGCTAAGAGTGTTCTGCTGGAGCCCCAGCACCTTCTCGACCCCACCCTGGAGCACACCCTCATCGTCGTGAAGCCCGACGGCTACGCCCGCGGCCTGACCGGTGAGATCCTGCGCCGCATCGAGGCCAAGGGCTACACGATCAAGGGCCTCAAGCTCATGATCGCCTCCCGCGAGCTGCTCGCCGAGCACTACGCCGACCACAAGGACAAGCCCTTCTTCGAGGGCCTCCTGGAGTTCATGAGCTCCGGCCCGGTCGTCGCCATCATCGTCGAAGGTCAGCGCGTCGTCGAGGGCATGCGCGTCCTCATGGGCTCGACCGATCCGACGACGGCCCCCGCGGGCACGATCCGCGGAGACCTGGGTCGCGCGTGGAACAGCCCCCACATGGAGAACCTGATTCACGGCTCGGACTCTGTGGAGAACGCAACGCGCGAAATCTCCCTGTGGTTCCCGGAGATTTACTGAGACACGGCTAACCTGCAAGGGTGTACCTCAAGAACCTGACGCTGCGGGGCTTTAAGTCCTTCGCCAGTGCGACCACGCTTGCCCTCCAACCGGGCATCACGTGCGTCGTCGGCCCCAACGGGTCGGGTAAATCCAACGTCGTCGACGCTCTCGCCTGGGTCATGGGCGAGCAGGGTGCCCGCGCGCTGCGCGGCGGGCAAATGGCGGACGTGATTTTCGCGGGGACATCTGGGCGTGCGGCGTTGGGGCGCGCCCAGGTGGACCTGACGATTGACAACACCGACGGGCTGCTCGACATCGAGTATTCCGAGGTGACGATCAGCCGCACCCTGTTCCGCGGGGGCGGCTCCGAATACTCCATTAACGGCACTCCGGCGAGGCTGCTGGACGTGCAGGAGCTCCTCTCCGACACGGGCATGGGTCGTCAAATGCACGTCATCGTCGGCCAGGGGCAGCTCGACGCGATTCTGTCTTCCACGCCTGAGGAGCGTCGCGGCTTCATCGAAGAGGCCGCGGGCGTCCTCAAGCACCGTCGGCGCAAGGAGCGTGCGCTCAAGAAGCTGGCCGACATGGACGCGAACCTCGTGCGTGTCCTGGACCTGACGAACGAGATTCACCGCCAGCTCGGGCCGCTCGCCCGCCAGGCGCGGGTGGCTCGTCGCGCGTCCCTCATTCAGGCGCGCGTGCGCGACGCGAAGGCCCGACTGCTCGCCGATGATCTGGCGTCTGCGCTGTCGAAGCTGTCCGTGCTCGAGGCGTCGGACGAGTCTGCCGCCGCGCGCCGGGCGTCGCTCGAGGAGCAGATTGCGGCCGCGCGCGCTGAGCTTGCGCGCCTGGAGGACGCTGAGCGTGCCTCCTCGCCGGCGCTCGAGCAGGCATCCTCCGACTGGCAGGCGCTGACCACGATCACCGAGCGCCTGCGCGGCACGCTCATGGCCGCGACCCAGAAGGTCTCCCTGCGTGCGACCCCCGAGCTGCCCCCGGGCGGCGAGGATCCCGACGTGCTCGACGAGCGCGCCCGCATCGCCGGCGCCGAGGATGCCGCCCTGGCCGGCCAGGTTGAGGCCGCGCGCTCTGCCCTGACGTCCGCGACTCGCGCTCGTGAGGCCGCGGAGGACGCCGACGATTCCGCGTCCCGCGAGCTGGCCCGCGTCAACCGCGTCATTGCCGACCACCGCGAGAAGGTCGCGCGCCTGACGGGCGACGCCTCCACGGCCGCGTCTCGCCTGGAGGCAGCGATCGCCGAGGCCGACCGAGCCTGGGGCGCCTACCGCGCGGCTCAGGAGCGTGCCGAGGCCGCCGAGAAGGCCGTGCCTGCGTCGTCTGCGGGCTCTGTTGGTGTGGGCGCTTCTGTCGCTGGGGAGTCCTCGCCTGCGGACGAAGCAAGCGGGGGAGCGGCCCGCGCACACGCCGAGGCCTCCGCCCGCCGCGACGCCGCGGCGCGCCCGCGTGGACGAGCTGCTCGGTGTTGACGCGAGGCGCGAGCCGACCGCGCGCGCTGGGAGGCGCGCCGCGACGCGCTCGAACAGCTGCTCGCCCCTGAGGACGGCACCGCCGAGCTGCTGGGACGACCCGGAGTGCTCGGCCAGGTCGCACCCCTCCTGCACGTCACACCCGGTTTCGAGGACGCCGTCGCCGCCGCGCTGGCGCCCTTCGCCGACGCCGTCGTCGTCGACTCCCTGGCCCGAGGCCTGGGCGAGCTGGACGCCGCCCACGCGGCCGGGCGCTCGCTGCGGCTCGTTGTCGCGCCCGGTTCTTCCGGTCCTTCTGGTTCTTCTGACGAATCCGCGAATGGGACCGGCGGGGCCGCCCGCGCCGATCTGCCCGAGGGCGCGACGTGGCTCGCCGACGTCGTCACCTGCGAGGGAGCCGCCGCGCCACTCGCGTCCCTGCTGGACGGGGTCGTCGCCTGCTCCTTCGAGGCCGCCGCTGTCGTGCTCGACGTGCCCGGCGTCCGAGCCGTCGTCACGTCAGGTGGGGACGTGCTGCGCACCTGGTCGGTGGAGGGCGGCCGCCAGGCATCCTCGGTACTCTCCGTGCGCGCCGACTACGAGGAGGCTTGCGCGCAAGCCGAGGCTGCCCAGGCTCGCATGGCCGAGGTATCCGAGCAGCTCAGCGAGGCGAACACCCACCTGGACTGCTGCATCCGCGAGGCAAACGACGCCCTGAAGGCCCTGCGCGAGGAAGATGCGCAGCGCGCCAAGGAAGCCCAGGAGCTGGCCCGCGCCCAGTCGGCCGCTCAGGCCGCCCGCGCCGAGGCCGAGCGCGCCCACGACGTGGCACGCCGAGCCGATGAACAGGTGACCTGGGCCCGCGAGCAGGACGTGGCCGCACGCGCACGCCTCGACGGTGCCGACACCGTCGGCCCGCCCGAGTCCCTCGAAGACGCTCAGGCACGCGCGGATGCCGCCTCTCGGGCGGCACGCGAGGCCCGCGAGGCCGAAAACGAGGCGCGCCTTTCACTGCGTGCCCTCGAAGAACAATCGCGGCGCGCCGCCTCCCGCG
>CAKMQM010000255.1:0-5341 GCA_927911615.1 uncultured Xylanimonas sp. | reverse complement strand
AGCGCGTCCGGGCCGACGGTGGGTGAGCACGTAACCGACGAGGCCACCCCAGACCTCGGCGACGAACAGGCGATGAACGCTCAGGATCGGAAATAAGAGCGTCAAACACGTCAGCGCTCAGCTGCGTGGCGATGTGCTCCGCGATCGCTTCCTGGGGCAGGTTCTCCGGGCAAGCATCCGGGGAACGTGCGCGCCGCAAGCTCGCTGACTGCGACGACGTCCTCAAGCTCAGCCTGTCGCACGTCGAGACGTTCCGCCGCGCCAGCTCGCGGATACGCAACACCGCAGCGGGCCAGCATCGCGCGATCCTCGCGCGTCAGCGACGAAGCATCCAGCGACAGCGCGAGATCGGGGCGCACGCGAGCGGTCTTCTCAATCGCCCGATCTCGGCGCCAACGCTCAATCGCCGCGTGATTACCGCCGAGAAGCACCTCGGGGATCTCAAGGGAGCGGAACTCCCTGGGTTTGGTGAACACGGGGTATTCGAGGAGGCCCGCACCCGAGTGAGACTCTTCAACGAGGGAGTCCGGGTTTCCCATAAATCCTTCGAGAAGACGCGCCAACAGCCTCGGTGAGAACCATCGCGGCGACCTCGCCGCCGTTAAGGACGTAGTCGCCGATGGAAAAATTCGACAACCTCGACGCCAGCGCCGCGGTAGTGCTCAGCGACGCGCGCGTCGATGCCCTCGTAACGCCCGCAGGCGACGATGATCTGGTCAGCACGCGCAAGATCCTCAACCCGCGCCTGGGTCAGCGGCGTTCCCGACGGCGTCGGGATGGCGAGGACGCGACGCGGCGAAGCCTGAGTCCCATCGCCGTCACGCTCCGCGAGCGGCACGGCGAGGACCTCGTCGAGGGCGCGAGCCCATACATCCGCACGCATGACCATTCCCGCGCCACCGCCGTAGGGGGTGTCATCAACGCTGCGATGCTTGCCGGTCGCCCACTCGCGCAGGTCGTGCGCCTGGAGCTGCACGAGGCCGGCGTCCTCTGCCTTCCCCATCAGCGAGAGGCGGAGAGGCGCAAAATAGTCAGGGAAAATCGAAATAAGGTCGAAACGCACGGTGTCAGTCGCCCTCGCGCTCCGACACGGCATCGTCGTCAAACAGGCCGGGCGGCGCATCGATGACGACAAATCCACCCTTGACATCGACCGTCGGGACGAGGGCCATCACGAAAGGAACCATGACAGTGCCGCGATCCGTGGCAACGAGAAGCAAATCCTGAGCCGCGCCCGGGGTCAGTCCGCTGACGGTACCGAGGATATCGCCGGACGGAGTACGCGCCTGGAGACCCTTGAGTTCATGCGGATACCAGGCGTCCTCCTCGGGGTGAGCATCGACGAGCAGGCGGGCACCGCGCAGAGCCTCCGCATCCTCGCGAGTCACGCATTCCTCAAACGATGCAAGCACGCGATCCTTGTGCACGCGAACGGTGCGCACAGTGAGGCTACGCTGATCTCCCGCAATGTCCAAGCGCGAACCGGGTGCCATGACCTCGGGATCGTCGCTGCGCACGTCCACGATGACCTCGCCTCGCAAGCCGTGGGCAGGGCCGACGATAGCGGCTGTGAGCTGCATGTGTTCTCCTGACGATAAACGGGGACTCCCCCGAAGGATACAACGAAGGGGCCCGGCAGTGCCGGACCCCTTCGTGACGTGTGCGAGTCTTACTCGCGATCCGTGTCGACGACGTCAACGCGGACGGTGCCACGCGTGGACAACGCACCCATGACGGTGCGCAGCGCGCGAGCCGTCCGACCGCCGCGTCCGATGACGCGACCCAGATCCTCGGGGTTCACGCGAACCTCGAGAAGCTGGCCGCGTCGCATGGAACGAGGCGTCACCTCGACATCTTCGGGGTGGTCAACGATGCCGCTGACCAGGTGCTCCAACGCGTCGGCGAGCATGCTCAGGCATCCTCTCCGGCGGCCTCTTCGGAAGCCTGCTCGCCGGCCTCAGCCTCAGCAGCGGCTGCGGCAGCGGCGGCCTCTTCTCGGCCTTCTTGGCGGAAGCAGCGGCCTTGGACTTCTCGGCAGCAGCCTCGGCGTCCTTGATGGCCTGCTCGGCCTGGGCGGCCTTGTCGGCCTCGGAAACGATGACGCGGGAAACAGCGTCGGCCTTGCCGTTGAACTTGGCGATGTCGCCGGTCAGGACCAGCAGCTTGCGGACCTGGTCGGAAGGCTGAGCGCCAACACCGAGCCAGTACTGGGCACGCTCAGAGTCGATGCGGATGATCGACGGGTTGGGCTGAGGATCGTAGTAGCCGACCTCTTCGATGACGCGGCCGTCACGCTTCTTGCGCGAATCGACAACGACAACACGGTACTGGGCGGCGTGGATCTTACCCACGCGCTTCAGGCGAATTCGAACTGCCACTTGAGTGGTCTCTCCATTTCAGATTGGTGTGGACCTTTGCGTCCCAAGGTGGGAAACACAGGGGTCGCATTGGACCGGGACACGACGGCACGCAGTGAGAGGGTCTACGAACCGCCGGGTACAGCTAGCGATTATGCCATATTTCGCGCCCACATCCCAAGTCAGGGACGTGCGCCGTGTCGCTCGAATCGGTTAAATCGATCACTGCCGCGAGCTCAGGAGGACAGACGCTCCCACACGGGCATTCCACCCAGCGTCACGCGCGCGGGGTTCGCGAGGATCGTCGGGTTGGCCCTCGGGTCCTCGTCCAGGATGAGGAAATCAGCGGGACCCCCCTCGACGAGGCCTGGGTAACCGAGGTAGCGCTGGCTCACCCACGTCGCAGCGTCGATCGTGAACTCAGCGGGCGCACCCCATTGGAGCCACAGATCAAGCTCGCCGGCGATCGTGCCGTGATCCTGGTAGCCCCCCGAGTCGGTTCCCATCAGGAGAAGGACGCCGGAGTCGACGAGCATCTCGAAGTGGGAGCGTCGCTCGTCGTACATTGCCTGCATCGTCGCCGCGTAGACGGGGTACTTCGCCCCCGCCTGGGCCGCAAAGTCCTTAAAGAGCTCGACCTGGCGCAGCGTCGGCGTCACCGCGATGCCGCGTGCGGCAATCTCGCGAGCCTGATTCGCATCGATACCACTGCCGTGTTCAATGTCGTCAACGCCGGCCTCAATGAGCGAGTCGATCACGCGGTGGGAGAAGGCGTGCACAGCGATCCTCGCCCGGCCTCGTGCACGGCGGCAACCGCGTCAGTTAACACGGCGGGGTCCCACAGGGGCATGAGGTCCGACTCTGCTCCCGCGCTGCGGTCGATCCAGTCTCCGACGATCTTCACCCACCCGTCGGAGGAGTGAGCCATCGACGCGAGGACCGCGGGAAGCTCGCTCTGATCGTCAACGTCCAGCGGCAGGTCACGCATGTAGCGCTTCGGACGCGCAACATGGCGGCCACAGCGGATCACGTGCAAACCGGTTGCGCGAGCGGCAGGCGAGTTATCGACCGGCACTCCACAGTCGCGCACGATGGTCACGCCGCTCGCGAGCGTCACGCGCGCCTGCTCCACCATCTCAGCCTCGGACACTGAGCCGGTCTCCGAGTACCCGATGTGGCAGTGCGTATCCACCATGCCGGGGACAATGAATCCCGCCGACGCCGCCTCTTCCCTATCGGAGACGCGGCGGATCACTCCCCCGTCGACACGCCACGTGCCGCGCACCCACGACGGCCGCACGGACGTATTTTCCGCCCACAGGGCGAGGCCGGAGAACTCCATGCCTCAGAGCTGGCCGAGCATGCGCTTGACGTCGTCCGGCAGATCGTCGATCGTCGGACGCGGAGCGGGGGCCTCCTGGGCAACGCCGAAGGAGGAACCCTGGGGCGCGCTGCGCTCAGACGGAGGCAGCATGGCCTCCAGTTCCTGCTGGCGACGCTTCGCGGGGTTACCGGAGCGTGCGCTCTTCTTCATGCGGGCACGCTGGGCCTGAGCCTTGCGGGCGTTGGCCTTCTGCTTCGCCTTGCCGCCGCGGCCGGGCAGTGCGCCCATACCGGGAACACCGCCACCCATCTGGCCCATCTGCGCCATCATCTCGCGCGCAGCCTCGAAGCGCTGCACAAGCTGGTTCACCTCGGTCACGGTCGTGCCAGAACCGCGGGCAATGCGCGCTCGACGCGAGCCGTTAAGGATCGACACGTCCTCGCGCTCGGCCGGGGTCATCGAACGGACGATGGCCTCCACGCGGTCGACCTCGCGCTCGTCGAAGTTCTCGATCTGCTCGCGCATCTGGGCGGCGCCCGGGATCATGCCGAGCATCTTCTTCATCGAGCCGAGCTTCTTGATCTGCTGCAGCTGGCTCAGGAAGTCGCCGAGGGTGAGCTGGCCGGCCATTGCCTTGGCCGCGACCTTCTCCGCCTCCTCGGCATCCATCTTCTTTTCAGCCTGCTCGATGAGGGTGAGGATGTCACCCATGTCGAGGATGCGGCCGGCCATACGGTCAGCGTGGAAGCGCTCAAAGTCGTCGAGGCCCTCGCCCGTCGAGGCAAACAGAATCGGCGCACCGGTCACGCCGCGAACGGACAGTGCGGCACCACCGCGCGCATCGCCGTCCAGCTTGGACAGGACGACGCCCGTGAAGCCGACGCCGTCACGGAAGGCTGTGGAGGTGGAGACTGCGTCCTGACCGACCATGGCGTCAAGGACGAACATGATCTCGTGGGGGTTGACGGCGTCGCGGATGGCGATCGCCTGGTCCATCATCTCCTGGTCGACGCCGAGACGACCTGCCGTATCGACGATGACCACGTTGATGCCGCTCTGGCGGGCAAACTCGACGCCGCTACGCGCGACCTCGACGGGGTCGCCGACGCCGTTACCGGGCTCGGGCGCCCACACCTTGACGCCGGCTCGCTCGCCGACAACCTGGAGCTGCTGGACGGCGTTGGGGCGCTGGAGGTCGGAGGCGACGAGCAGGACGGTCTTGCCCTCCTCGCGCAGCCACTTACCCAGCTTTCCGGCGAGCGTGGTCTTACCGGCGCCCTGGAGGCCGGCGAGCATGAAGACGGTGGGGCCGGACTCAGCGAAGGTCAGCTCACGCGTGGCGCCACCGAGGATCTCGACGAGCTCCTCGTGCACGATGGAAACGACCTGCTGACCCGGGTTGAGCGCCTTCGAGCGGGCTGCGCCGTAGGCCTTTTCGCGAACCTGCGTGGTGAACTGGCGAACGACGGGGAGCGCAACGTCCGCGTCGATGAGGGCGCGACGAATGTCGGAAATCGCGTGATCGACGTCCGACTCGGTCA
Organism: uncultured Xylanimonas sp.; assembly: GCA_927911615.1. GTDB lineage: Bacteria > Actinomycetota > Actinomycetes > Actinomycetales > Actinomycetaceae > Pauljensenia. Next base: position 119 of record CAKMQM010000255.1, on the reverse strand, counting down.
GGACGCCGCGGCTGCGCAGGCTACGGAACGACTGGCTCAGACGATCTGACAGGTTTCCAAACACGTGTTTACTCCCAAGATGGCGGCTGTACTAGGCACAGGTTAGCGTACCTCGCCCG
>CAKMQM010000254.1:0-5698 GCA_927911615.1 uncultured Xylanimonas sp. | reverse complement strand
GATGAGTCTGGCCGTCGGCCTGCCGATCCTGACGGCGCTCGGCGCGGTCATGCTGGGTCGAGACATGGGCACCGCGATGGTCGTGGCTGTTGGTGCGCTGGGAGCGATGTGGGTGGCCGGTCTGCCTAAACGCTGGTTCGGTGGCCTCGTCGTGCTCGCCGTCCCGACGATGGTGCTGCTCGTGTTGTCGAACCCGACGCGTATCCGCCGTATTCTGGCGATCCTCCCGGGCACGTCGAAGGGGCCGGATGAGTCCGCTCCCGAACAGATCGACCACTCGCTGTGGGCGCTGGGCTCGGGTGGCCTGACCGGCCTCGGGCCTGGTGCTTCGCGCGAGAAGTGGAACTACCTGCAGGCTGCGCACACGGACTTCATTTTTGCGATCGTCGGCGAGGAATTTGGCCTGCTCGGCGCCCTCGGCGTGCTCCTGTGCCTGGGCCTGCTGATCTGGGGAATGTTCCGCGTGGCGCGCGAATCTTCGGATCTGTTCGTGACGATTGTGGCCTCGGGCGTGGCCTCGTGGATCGGCATCCAGACGGTCATCAACGTCCTGTCCGTGACGGGGCTGGGACCGGTTATCGGCGTGCCTCTGCCGCTCGTGTCCTACGGCGGTTCGTCGTTCCTGTTTACGATCACCGCGATCGCCGTCGTCGCCTCTTTTGCTCGAGCACGCGCGGGTATTTGGATGATCGGCCGCCCCGACGAGGCCTCGGCTGGGCGTGATCCCCGCGTCGCTCCTCGCCGTCGCTCGGCGCGCTAAGACGCCTGCGGCACCTGGTGGCCTGCGCGGCTCGCTACACTGGTGTTACGCACACGCGTAAAGGAGACGCATATGGTCAAGGTTGTGATGGCTGGCGGCGGTACTGCCGGTCACGTGAATCCTCTGCTGGCGACGGCGGCGCAGCTGCGCGAGAGCGGCGCTGAGGTTGTCGTCCTGGGGACGAAGGCTGGTTTGGAGGCGGATCTGGTTCCCGCCGCAGGATTCCCGCTCGTGGAGATTCCCCGCGTTCCTTTGCCGCGGCGTCCCTCCCTGGCGTTCTTCACTCTTCCCGGTCGTTTCGCGGATGCCGTAAAGCGTTGTGCTCAGGCCCTGGAGGGCGCTGACGTCCTCGTTGGTTTTGGCGGCTACGTGTCGACGCCCGCGTATATCGCGGCGAAGCGTGCGGGCGTGCCGATCGTCATTCACGAGCAGAACGCGCGACCTGGCCTGGCGAACAAGGTGGGCGCGCGCAACGCGAAGGTTGTCGCCCTGACGTTCCCCTCCTCTCCGCTGAAGGCGCGCAACGGCCGCACGGTCGTGACGGGCCTACCCCTGCGTGCGGCGATCGCTGAGCTTGCGGACCGCCGCGCAGACGCTGAGGGCGCTGCCCAGGCGCGTCGCGAGGCTGCCGAACGCCTCGGTGTCAACCCGGATGAGCCGACGCTGCTGGTGACGGGCGGCTCGCTGGGAGCTCTGCACGTGAACGAGTCGATGACCGGTGCCGCCGATGCGCTTCCGGAGGGTGCCCAGGTCGTGCACCTGACGGGCCGCGGCAAGGACGAGCCTGTCCGTGCTGCCGTCGAGGCAGCAGGTCTGTCGGACCGCTGGCACGTGATCGACTACCTGACCACGATGGAGGACGCGCTGGCCGTCGCGGACCTCGTCGTGTGTCGGTCGGGCGCGGGAACCGTGGCCGAGATGGAGGCCCTGGGCCTGCCCTGCATCTACGTGCCGCTGCCGATCGGCAACGGTGAGCAGCGTCTGAACGCGGCGGACCACGTGGCCGCCGGTGGCGCGCAGCTCGTTGACGACAAGGACTTCACGGCCGACTTCGTGCGCCGTAATGTCTTCCCGCTGCTGGGCTCGACCCGCCTGGCGGACATGGCGGCCGCATCCCAGTCGCTGGGCCGCGCGGGAGCTGCCCGTGCGCTGGCAGATCTGGCTCTTGAGCAGCTAAAGGAGGCCGGCCATGAGTGAGCCGACGCTGCAGGATCGTTTCCATCTGATTGGTATCGGCGGCGCGGGCATGAGCGTCGTCGCGGAGCTGCTCGCTTCGCGGGGCGCCACGGTCGAAGGCTCTGACCGCGAGGAGTCCGCCGTTCTCGAGCACCTGCGCTCGGTGGGCGTTCGCGCTTTCGTCGGGCACGAGGCCTCGCACGTGGACCCGAGCTCCGTGGTCGTGGTCTCGACTGCTATCCGCGAGGACAACCCGGAGCTGGCGATTGCGCGCGAGCGCGGCCAGCGCGTCATTCACCGCTCGCAGGCTCTTGCTCTCGCGGCGTCGGGCATGCGCTTTGTTGGCGTCGCCGGCGCGCACGGGAAGACGACCACGTCGGGCATGCTCGCGATCGGCCTGTCGGCCTGCGGGCTGGACCCGTCGGTGGCCGTGGGCGGTGTGCTGCCCCAGCTGGGTACTGGCGCACACCTGGGCGGTGGGGACGTGTTCGTCGCCGAGGCGGACGAGTCGGACGGCTCGTTCCTGAATTACACCCCGGCGATCGAGATCGTCACCAACGTCGAGCCCGATCACCTGGATCGGTACCACTCCCGCGAGGAGTTCGAGGAGATTTTCGTCGAGTTTGCGCGCCGCATGGTCCCCGGGGGCCTGCTGGTGACGTGTGCTGAGGACGAGGGTGCCGTTCGGCTGGCCCAATCTGCGCGCGCCGAAGGGCTGCGAGTCGTTACCTACGGTCGCCTCGAGCGTTCGCTGTGCACCCCCGAGGTGGTGATCGCTGACGTGCGCGTGGAGGCACACGGGGCTGGCGCGTCGCTGACGTGGGGTGAACTCAGCGCGTCGCTGGCGCTGAGCGTCCCCGGCGAGCACAACGTGCTCAATGCGGCTGCCGCGTGGGTCGCGGGCATCGAATGCGGGTTGTCGCCTCAGGCGATCGCCGACGGGCTGGGAGAGTTTAGCGGCGCGGCACGCCGATTCGAGGCCCGCGGCCAGGTTGGTTCGCGTCGCCTGTTCGATGACTACGCCCACCACCCGACGGAGGTGGAGGCCGCGATCCGTGAGGCGCATGTCGTGGCAGGCGAGGGCGATGTGACCGTCGTGTTCCAGCCGCACCTGTACTCGCGCACGCGCATCTTCGCGGAGCGTTTCGCCCAGGCGCTGTCGGGCGCTGACCACGTCGTGCTCGCGGGCATCTACGGCGCCCGGGAGGATCCTGAGCCGGGAGTCGACTCGTCCCTCATTTCGTCGCGCATTGAGGGCGCGTCCTACGTCGAGGACATGCACGAGGCCGCCCGCCTGGCCGCTTCTATGACTCCCGAGGGCGGCGTGTGCTTGACGATGGGCGCTGGTTCGATCACTCACTGTGCGTCTGACGTGCTCGATGAGTGGAAGCGGATGGAGGCATGAGGCCACCGTCGCCGAGGCGCCCGGGAGGTGCTCGCTCTCACGAGGAGCCGTCGTCGCGCGTGGAGGAGGCTGCCTCATCCTTCGATGAGGTCGTGTCCCCGTCGGCGGATGAGGAAGCGCAGGAGCCGAAGCGTCGTGCCTCCTCGCTCACGCAGCGCCGCCGTGCGCGCACGACCGTGGACCGTCCTATGCCCGTCGCCGATGCCGCATCCCTGCTGGGCGGCGAGGAGACAACGGATCTGGGGGATCGCCTGCGTGAGCGCACCCGCGCGCGTCGTATCCTCCTCGCTCGTCGTATCGCGATCACGTTTGTGACGCTCGCGCTTGCAGCGGGAGGCGTGTGGGTCGCGTTCTTCTCGCCCGTTTTCGCGTTCTCGTCGTCCGCGGTCGTCGTTTCCGGCGAGGATGGCACGCTGGTGACGGCGGATTCCGTGCGCTCGTCAATCGCCTCCTTCGAGGGGGTTCCGCTCACGCGCCTGAACACGCAAGCGGTGGCTCGCGCGGTGGAGTCGAACGTGGCGGTGCGCTCGGCGAGCGTGTCGCGTCGATGGCCGACGAGCCTGCGCGTGTCGGTGACGATGCGGACGGGCATGGCTGTTGAGGCCGCGTCGGGTGGCTACTGGCTGGTGGACGATCAGGGCGTCGCCTTCCAGCAGGTGCCGTCGGCGGGGGATTACCCGCTCGCGACGCTGCCGGAGGACCGGGCCACCGGCGCGGCAGATATTGCCTCCGTGCTGGGTGCTCTGGACGAGGCGACGCGCGCCCAGGTGTCGGCCGTGACGTCGACGGGAACTCAGGTGAACTTCACGCTGCGCGGTGGTCAGACCGTCAAGTGGGGAACCCGCGGAGATGCGCCGCAAAAGGCGCGGGTGTTGGCGACTCTACTGGCTAATGTTCAGGCGAGCACCTACGACGTGTCGTCGCCGAATCACCCTGTGACCAGTTAAGCCTTTTCTTTTGTCCGCGTGTTGGCTTGAAGGATTGCCCGCGGACCCCTAGGTTCTTTCCGACACGAAGCACGTTAAACATCAACCTTCAACTAGAGGTTGAGGGTCTGATGCAAGGGAGACATCCATGGCGACACCGCAAAACCACCTGGCAGTGATCAAGGTCGTCGGCGTCGGCGGCGGCGGAGTTAACGCCGTGAACCGAATGATCGAGGTCGGCCTCAAGGGCGTTGAGTTCATTGCCGTCAACACTGACGCGCAGGCTCTGCTCATGTCCGATGCCGAGACCAAGCTCGACATCGGTCGCGAACTGACGCACGGCCTGGGCGCCGGCGCGGATCCGGCCGTCGGTCGTAAGGCTGCGGAGGATCACATCGACGAGATCACCGCCGCGCTCGAGGGTGCGGACATGGTGTTCGTGACCGCCGGTGAGGGAGGTGGCACCGGTACCGGTGCCGCCCCCGTTGTCGCCAAGATCGCCCGCGATGCCGGCGCTCTGACGGTCGGCGTTGTGACCCGTCCCTTCTCGTTCGAGGGCAACCGTCGTGCGGCTCAGGCTGAGGGCGGCGTGACGACCCTGCGCGAAGAGGTCGACACTCTGATCGTCATCCCGAACGATCGTCTCCTGGAGATCTCTGACGCGAACATCTCCGTGCTCGACGCTTTCCGTGCTGCCGACCAGGTGCTCCTCTCGGGTGTCCAGGGCATCACCGAACTGATCACCACCCCCGGCCTCATCAACGTGGACTTCAACGACGTCAAGTCGGTCATGAAGGACGCCGGTTCGGCCCTCATGGGTATCGGTGCGGCGACCGGCGAGGATCGCGCACTGCGCGCCGTCGAGAGCGCCATCTCCTCCCCGCTGCTGGAAGCCTCGATCGACGGCGCCCACGGCGTGCTCATGTTCTTCCAGGGTGGCTCCGACCTCAGCCTGCAAGAGGTCTACAGCTCCTCGCAGCTCGTGCGCGAGGCAGCCCACCCCGAGGCGAACATCATCTTCGGTAACGTCATCGACGATGCCCTGGGTGACGAGATCCGCGTGACGGTCATCGCCGCCGGTTTCGACGAGGCTGCGGATGCGGCACTGTCGCGCCCGAACGTTGCCCGCGTGTCCGCTCCGGTGGCTCAGCAGCGTCCTGCCGCTCCCGAGGCCAAGGCTCCGGCCGCCGAGACCACCCGCATCACTCAGCTGTCGACGCGTCGCCCGCAGCACCGCGCCGATGTTGCGGCTCCCGTGCGTGAGGCCGCTCCGGCCCCCGTCGAGACGCCCGCTGCCGCTGAGTACGAGGAGTCCGAGTCCGAGCACTCCTTCGAGGTTCCTCGCGTCTACCCCGAGGCGCCCGAGAAGGAAGAGCTGGATATTCCTCCCTTCCTGCGCTGATGAGTGACAAGCTCTGGGCCGGTGCCCGG
>CAKMQM010000253.1:0-8084 GCA_927911615.1 uncultured Xylanimonas sp. | reverse complement strand
CTTGGACGAGTCCTTCCGCGGTCTGTCGGTCACGATGCCCTGCAAGCAGGCGATCATTCCGCTCCTGGACGCGATCGATCCGCTTGCCACTGGAGTTGGCGCCGTCAACACGGTGGTTCCATCCTCCGGCGTACTCGCCGGCTTCAACACGGATGTCACGGGGATTGCCTCGGCGATTCGGCGCGCATGCTCGCAGGCGGACCGTACGCTCCCCACAAAAGCCGTCGTGCTCGGGGCGCGAGCCACGGCCTCGTCTGCGCTTGCTGCCCTCGGCGAACTTGGCATCGTGACCTCCACCGTTGCTGCGCGCCGTTTCGGGGGACCCGGTTCCGTCGTTCCCGCATCCTCGCGACTGGGCGTCAGCATCGAACAGGTGCTTTGGTCGGATCGCGGTGCGGTTCTTCGTGCCGTCAGCGGTGCTGACCTCGTGATCTCGACGCTGCCCGCAGGCGTTGCTGACCCGCTTGCCGAGCACATGACAGTTCGCGAGGGCCAGATTCTCCTCGACGTTGTCTATTCTCCGCGCGAGACGGCCCTACGCAGCGCCTTCGAAAGGAATGGTGGCATCGTTGCCGAAGGCACCGACATGCTCATCTACCAGGCGGCAGCGCAGGTGCAGCTCATGACGGGGCGCAGTCCGAAGACCGATGTCATGCGTGGCGCACTGGAGGCGGAGCTTGCTCGACGCGCCCGGGTCAGCGGGGGAGGGGCTGCCTCGTGATTCCGACGTTGCTGCCGCCGTGGCTGAGCGGTGATCTGTCTTTAATCTCCGGTTTTCTCACCTGGATCGTCGTTCTTTACTGGCTGTGGCGTTCGGGGTGGAAGATTCAGCGCCGCTACTTTATTGAAGCGACGCAAAAGCCGCTCACGCGCAACGCGATCGTGTGGAGCGCGGGCATCGTCGGAGCAATCTTCTTTGTCGCGGCACAGATGCGTCCCGGCATGCCCGGTGTGATGACGGTTGCGATGATCGGTGCGCTGAGCGCTTACGTCGACGCTCGTACCCATCGGTTGCCCAACGCGTACACGGTTGCAATGGGCATCGGTGTCGTTCTCGGCGTGATCGTCGGCGGCGTAATTTCGCCGCTGTGGCAGGAACGGCTCCTCGGCGCACTCATCGGTGCGCTCATTTGGTTCGTGCCGATTGCGTTGTTGAATCGCTTGCCGGCGGGATGGGCGGCGGTGACGTCAAGCTGGCTCCGGTCTTGGGAGCATTGGTCGGTTCCGTGGGACTGCACGCTGCGATTTTTGCCCTCGCGCTCTCCTTCGTGTCCGCGGGCGTCGCGGCACTGTGGAAGATCGTCGTCGGATCCGCGGGAACGAAGACACGCGTTCCGATGGGCCCCTGGATGATCGGGTCAGCGCTCGTCGGCACCATCGCATGGGGCGTTGTCCCCGACTGGCTGTAGGGATAAGCGCAGGTCTTATTGTGGACCACGCCGGGACGAGTGCCCGTCCGGATGGGACAATAGAGCGGTGAGTATTTCGACGCCTTCGTATCAGTCTGAGTCTGTGAGCCTCGAATGGGGCCAGACGTGGCCCCCGCGCGACGTCTTTGTTGATCTCGCTGCGAAGCGCCGCGTGATCCCCGTGGTGCGCCGCGTGCTCGCTGACGAGTTGAGCGCGGTGGGCGTTTACCGACAGCTTGCGCACGGCAACTATGGCAGCTTCATCCTGGAATCCGCTGAGCATGGTGGTTCGTGGGGACGCTGGTCGTTCGTTGGAGCATCGAGCGCCGGTGCAATCGTCGCGCGCGACGGACACGCACAGTGGATCGGTTCGCATCCTGAGGGTGCCCTGGAGGAGGGAACCTTTCTCGAGGTCGTGCACTCCGCCCTTGAAGAGCTCGCCGCACCTGCGATTGAAGGAATGCCCCCACTGACGGGTGCTCTCGTCGGTTCTCTGGGCTGGGGCATCATCCCCGAGTGGGAGCCGACGCTCGCAGCGACCGCGCCGAAGGAATCCGACATCCCGGATGCGACGCTCGTGCTCGCCACCGAGGTCGCCGCGCTCGACCATGCGACTGGTTCGGTTTACCTCATGGCGATCGCCTGGAACCTGAACGGCTCGGCTGACGGTGTGGACGGGGCGTACGACCGCGCGATTGAGCGCCTCGACGCGATGACCGCGCAGCTTGCGACCCCGATCGCCCCTGCGGTTCTGGGCGCCAGCGGTGCCACGCCGCCCCAGGTGCGCGAGCGCACGGCGCGTTCAGATTTCGAGTCTTCCGTCAACGCAGCCAAACGGGCGATTGAAGACGGCGATGCCTTCCAGATCGTCGTTTCCCAGCGCCTCGACGTGTCGACATCGGCCAGCGGCATCGACGTCTACCGGGTGCTGCGCACGGTCAACCCGTCGCCCTACATGTACTTCCTGGATCTGCCCGACGAGCGGGGCGGGCACTTCGAGGTCGTCGGCTCGTCTCCTGAGACCCTTGTGAAGACCGAGCGGCGCCGCGTCTGGACGTACCCGATCGCCGGCTCGCGCCCGCGCGGAGCGGATTCGGCCGAGGACCATCGCCTCGCGGCCGAGCTTCTCGAGGACCCGAAGGAGCTGTCGGAGCACGTGATGCTCGTGGACCTGGCTCGTAACGATCTGTCGAAGGTTTGCGATCCTGCGTCGGTTGAGGTCTCCACGCTCATGGAGCTCAAGCGTTTCTCTCACATTCAGCACATTTCCTCCACGGTGACGGGTGTGCTGCGTGAGGATGCCGACGCGCTTGATGCGCTGGTCGCGACCTTCCCCGCAGGAACCCTGTCGGGTGCGCCAAAGCCTCGTGCCATCCAGCTGATCGATGATTTCGAGCCCGCGGCCCGCGGCGTGTACGGCGGCGTCGTCGGGTACTTCGACCTGTCGGGGGACGCGGATCTAGCGATCGCTATTCGCACTGCTTCCTTGAAGGACGGCGTGGCCTCGGTGCAGGCGGGTGCGGGTCTCGTTGCGGACTCGGTTCCTGCGCTCGAGTACGAGGAGTCGCGTAATAAGGCCGCCGCAGCGGTTGAGTCCGTCGTGCGGGCGTCGACTCTCGTTCCCCTGTCCTGACCCGTAGTGCGGGATGGCTGACTCGTTGGCGGCCGTTTTTCGCTAGCCTAGGTGAGGATTGATCATTTCTGCCTGAAAGGGGAGCGTCGTGAGCGTTCTCGATGACATTATCGCTGGGGTCCGGCAGGACCTGAAAGAGCGTGAAGACCGCGTCCCTCTGGCTCGGATCAAGGAGATGGAGACCCAGGTCCCGGAGGCGAAGGATGCTCTCGGTGCTCTGCGTAACCGCGACGGTGCCGTCAAGATCATCTCCGAGGTCAAGCGATCTTCGCCGTCCAAGGGGGCGCTCGCAGCGATCCCGGATCCCGCCGCTCTCGCGTCGACGTACGAGGCCGGGGGAGCGTCGGTCATCTCGGTGCTCACCGAGCAGCGTCGCTTCAACGGCTCGCTCGCGGATCTTGACGCCGTGCGCGCGGCCGTCGACATTCCGATCCTGCGTAAGGACTTTATCGTTACGCCGTATCAGATCCACGAGGCGCGTGCTCACGGCGCTGACCTCGTGCTGTTGATCGTCGCCGCGCTCGAGCAGAATGTGCTCGTGTCCCTGCTGGAACGAACCCGGTCGCTGGGCATGGAGGCGCTGGTGGAGACGCACTCGCGACTCGAAGCCCTGCGCGCGGTGGAGGCCGGCGCCTCGATCATTGGCGTCAACGCTCGTAATCTGAAGACGTTGGAAGTGGACCGTTCGACCATCGAGCAGGTCATCGACGTGATCCCTCAGGACGTTGTCGCGGTCGCCGAGTCCGGCGTCGCGAATGCTCATGATGTTTTTGAATACGCCAAGTGGGGCGCGGACGCTGTGCTCGTCGGCGAAGCGCTCGTGACCTCGGGCGACCCCGCGCGAGCATCCAGGACATGGTGAGTGCCGGGCAGCATCCCGCTCTGCGAACGGATCGTAAGGCTCGCGTCGCCGCGGCGCGTCAGGAAGGACAGTGATGGTTGCCGAGAACTTTGCGCAAGGACCGTACTTCGGTGATTTCGGTGGACGCTTCGTCGCCGAGTCCCTCATGGGCCCCCTCGAAGAGGTTGAAGCTGCATGGAAGCGCCTGTGGCGCGACAAGTCGTTCCAGCGCCGTCTGCGCGACCTGTTCGTGAACTATGCCGGACGTCCTTCGCTGCTGACCGAGGCACCGCGTTTCGCAGCCGACCTGGGTGGCGTGCGCGTGTTCCTGAAGCGCGAGGACCTGAACCACACGGGCTCGCACAAGATCAACAACGTGCTTGGCCAGGCGCTGCTGACCAAGGAGCTGGGCAAGACGCGTGTCATCGCGGAGACCGGGGCCGGCCAGCACGGCGTGGCCACCGCGACCGCAGCTGCTCTCCTCGGCCTCGACTGCACGATCTACATGGGACGTGAGGACACCGAGCGCCAGGCGCTGAACGTCGCGCGCATGCAGATGCTCGGCGCCGAGGTTATCGCTGTTACCGCGGGTTCGGCGACGCTCAAGGACGCGATCAACGAGGCCTTCCGTGACTGGGTGACCAACGTTGAGACCACCAACTACATCTTCGGTACGGCCGCCGGCCCGCATCCCTTCCCGGAGCTGGTGCGTGACCTTCAGCGTGTCATCGGCGACGAGGCGCGCGCCCAGCTGCTCGCCTCCGAGGGACGCCTGCCCGACGTCGTCGTGGCCTGCGTGGGCGGCGGCTCCAACGCGATTGGCTCGTTCACCGCTTTCATCGATGATCCCAGCGTCGAGCTGCTCGGTTGCGAGGCGGCCGGCGACGGCTTCGACACCGGGCGACACGCAGCTTCTATTACCGCCGACGAGGTGGGCGTGCTCCACGGTGCACGCACGTTCGTGCTGCAGGAACGCGACGGCCAGACGAAGGCCTCCCACTCGATTTCCGCCGGCCTTGATTACCCGGGTGTCGGCCCGCAGCACGCGTGGTTGGCGCGCTCTGGCCGAGCCTCGTACATGCCTATTTCCGACGCTGAGGCCATGGATGCTTTCCTGCACCTGTCGCGCACGGAGGGCATCATTCCCGCGATCGAGTCCTCGCACGCCCTCGCCGGAGTGCGCGCCTGGGCCCGCGCGAAGGCCGAGGCCGAGGGCCCGTTCGCGCTGGGTGAGGAGCCCATCGTGATCGTGACTGTGTCGGGTCGCGGCGACAAGGACGTGGATACGGCATCGCGGTGGTTCGGCTACGGACACGCGAAGCTGCAGGTCATCGACCCCAGCGCCGGCCCGTCGGGCGTTGCAGTCTTGGACGAGAACGAGGAGAAGTGACATGACGCGTGCACCCCATTCAGCGGTCGCGATTGACGCCGCCCTCCAGCGCGGCGATGCTGCGCTCATCGCATACCTGCCCGTGGGATTCCCGTCGGTCGAGGATTCGATCCGCGCGGGTAAGGTCCTGGCGGACTGCGGCGTCGACGTCATCGAGCTCGGCTTCCCGTACTCGGATCCGGGCATGGACGGCCCGACCATCCAGCGTGCGACCGTCGCCGCCCTCGAACGAGGCACGCACCTCGAGGATCTCTTCCACGCGGTGGACGAGCTGACCTCGTACGGTATTTCGACCTGCTCGATGACCTATTGGAACCCCGTCGAGTGGTGGGGCGTCGAGCGCTTCGCTAAGGACTTCGCCGCCGTGGGCGGCTCGGGCCTCATCACCCCCGACCTGCCGCCTGAGGAGGGCGCGCAGTGGGAGGCAGCGTCGGACAAGTACGACCTCGAACGTATTTATCTGAGCGCCCCTTCATCCCCCGAGCATCGTCTCAAGCTCATCGCCGAGCACTCGCGCGGCTGGGTCTACGCGGCCTCGTCGATGGGCGTGACGGGTGCGCGCGCAGCGGTCGGCGCTCACGTCGCCGACGTCGTGGAGCGCACCCGCGCCGCCGGAGCCGAGCGCGTGTGCGTGGGCCTCGGCGTCTCCAACGGCGCTCAAGCCCGCGAGATCGGCGCCTACGCGGACGGCGTCATCGTCGGATCCGCGCTCGTCAAGACTCTGTTCGACGAGAACATCGACCGTGGCCTGAAGGCCCTCGGTGAGCTCGCCACCGAGCTGAAGTCCGGTGTCACCGGGGCACGCGCGTGAGCGCCCTCATCGCGGCCGGTATTCCGTCGCCTTCGCAGGGCGTCTGGTACCTTGGGCCGATTCCGCTGCGGGCCTACGGCATCATCATCGCCGCAGGCATGATCATCGGCGTCTGGTGGACGGCACGCCGTTACCGTGACCGCGGAGGGAACCCGGACACGCTGTACGACGCCGCGCTCTGGGCGATCCCACTCGGCGTCGTCGGCGCACGCATCTACCACGTCATCACGTCCCCGGATGCTTACTTCGGTCCGGGCGGTGACCCGATGCTCGCCTTCCAGATTTGGCGTGGAGGCCTGGGTATTTGGGGCGGCGTCGCCTTCGGTGCGCTCGGCGTGTATATTGCCGTCAAACGTGCGGGTGTCCGCCTCGGCCCAATCGCCGACTCCCTGGCTCCGGCTCTGCTGGTCGCCCAAGCGATCGGCCGTTGGGGAAACTGGTTTAACCAGGAGCTCTTCGGGGCTCCGACGACCATGCCGTGGGGTCTCCAGATCGACGCGGCGCACATGCCCGCCGGATACCCCGCGGGGACGCTGTTCCATCCGACGTTCCTCTACGAGTGCCTGTGGAACCTCGCCGCCGCCGCGCTCATCGTGTGGCTTGACCGGCGTCACCGCTTCGCCGGGGGACAGGTGTTCGGCTTGTACCTGATGGCTTACACGGCCGGCCGGTGCTGGATCGAGATGCTGCGCATCGACGACGCGCACAGAGTCTTGGGCCTGCGCCTCAATGTATGGACGTCCCTCCTCGTGTTTGCACTGGGAGTGCTGGTGTTCGTCGTCGCCGGTCGGCTCGGGCGCCCGACGCGCGTGGTTGCTGAGACGACTGCGGATAACGCGGACGAAGACGCCCAAGACCTGCAGACTGACGCCGGTGAATCTGATGCTGACGATGTTGTGGGGACCAGTGTGAGTGAGGATGAATCTGCTGAAGAGAGCACTCTCGAGCAGTTTTAGACTCGCTCCGTGCTCGCAATCTGTGTGCCAGAGGTCCCACCACAGGTGGATTCATGGGAATGATCACGTCGCCCCGCTGCTGATCATCCTCGTCAGAACAGGGGTTGGAAGGTAAACTTTTACGTATGCGTCGAGCTAAGATTGTCTGCACTATTGGACCTGCCACTGAATCCCCTGAGCAGCTCCAGGCACTGGTGGACGCCGGCATGGATGTCGCGCGTATCAACCGGTCGCATGGAAAGCCTGAGGAACACGAGGCCGTCATTTCGCGCGTGAGGAAGGCGTCTGCGACGTCCGGCCGCGCGATCGCGGTTCTCGTCGACCTCCAGGGCCCCAAGATCCGCCTTGAAACGTTCCAGGACGGCCCCCAGGAGCTGAAGATCGGTGACACCTTCACCATCACGACCCGCGACGTTCCCGGCACTAAGGAACTCGTCGGTACGACTTTCAAGGGCCTGCCCGGTGACTGCGCTCCCGGCGACCGCCTGCTGATCGACGACGGTAACGTCGCGGTCCGCGTCGTCGAGGTCACCGATACCGACGTCGTTACCCGCGTCGAGGTTCCCGGCATGGTGTCGGACCACAAGGGCCTTAACCTGCCTGGCGTCGCCGTCTCCGTTCCCGCCCTGTCCGAGAAGGACAAGGAGGATCTGCGCTGGGGTATTGAGCAGGATGCCGACTTCATCGCCCTGTCCTTCGTGCGTTCCGCCGAGGACATCAAGGACGTCCACGAGATCATGGACGAGATGGGCAAGCGCATCCCGGTCATCGCCAAGATCGAGAAGCCGCAGGCTGTCGAGGCGCTGGAAGACATCATCGAGGCCTTCGACGGCATCATGGTCGCCCGCGGTGACCTCGGTGTTGAGATGCCCCTCGAGGCTGTTCCGCTGGTCCAGAAGCGCGCGATCGAACTCGCCCGCATTGCCGCCAAGCCCGTCATCGTCGCGACGCAGGTCATGGATTCCATGATCAAGAACCCGCGCCCCGACGCGCGCCGACGGCCTCCGACTGCGCCAACGCGATCCTCGACGCGCCGATGCGGTT
>CAKMQM010000252.1:0-9986 GCA_927911615.1 uncultured Xylanimonas sp. | reverse complement strand
GTTATCAAGGTCTTGGATCGCCCTGAACCGCCGCAAAACGTGAAGGCGACGGCGATGGGGGTCGCAGACCGCCTTCGTGCAGTTCGATGAGCCTGCCTCGAACGGTGGCACGATTTCCGGCTACACGGTGACGGACCTGTTGGACGGGCGTACCTACAACACCACGAAGCCGGGTATGCAGATCAAGGGCCTGACGAATGGTGCGAAGCACCGCTTCACGGTCGTCGCGACGAACGAGGCCGGTGACTCCGATCCGTCGGCACCGTCCGCCGAGGTGAAGGTCGATGTCGAGCCCGATCAGATGGCCGCGCCCACGGTCGTGGGTTCGGATGGGACCCTGGATGTCACGTGGGCGGAGCCGCACAACGAGGGCTCTAAGATCCAAACGTACACGGTGTTCCTGTATCCGGAATCGGGCGGCCAGCCGATCCCGTACACGGCCGCTGGCACAGAGAGGAAAATGACTATCTCTGGGTTGAAGAACGGTGCCCTCTACTCGGTGAGAATCCAGGCCCAGAACGACGCGGACAAACCGTCGCTGCTGTCGGAGGCCACGGGCGCGCACCCGCATGGCGCACCGGACCAGCCGACTGACGTGAGGGCGGTGGCCGTGACAGCGGATAAGGATCCGAACCTAGCGACGGTCGAGGTCTCGTGGACGCCGGACCACTCGGCGGAACCGGCTTCGGTCCTACCCACGTCATGGTGGGCGACAAGCCGGTGACGGCTCCGGCTGGTGCCAGGAGCGTCCAGGTGCCACTTGTGCCGACCGGTCGTGACAGGCAGGTGTCGGTGGAGCTGACGAACACCGACGGTGACACGTCGGCGAAGGGGTACACGACGGTGTCCATCGCAACCACTCCCGCGCCGATTGCGGACCCGACCCTCTCGGGCACCGGCAAGGCCGGTCAGCTGAAGGTCACTGGGTTGTCGGTGGTGACGGGCCGAGGTTTCGAGGCGTCGGATCTGACCTTGCGCTACTCGGCGGACCCCAATTCATGTGCGAGTGGAGAACGGGTCGACGACGGCGACATCCTGCCCGCCAACGGCTGGGAGTCGAAGACGTACTACTTCTGCCAGACGGGCATCGGCGTGAACAACCAGCCGGCGGCCTCACCGGTCGCGTCCGCCACGGGCACAGCGACGGGCCGCCCCTCGGATGTGGGCGTGCGGATCACGAACGTCAACTCGACGAGCCTGACCGTGCGCTGGGATCCGATCGGTGCCAACCCCGCCTTGTCGGGTCTCAAGGTGTACCTGAATAACAGGGAGCAACCCGTCGGGGTTGGCGCCACGGAGGCAACCTTCAGTGACCTGGCACAGGGCACTGAGTACTCGGCCACGGTCGCGGCGACTAACGACTGGGGAACGACTCAGATGCAGGCGGACTCGTCGGTCGTGACGAAGCTCGACGTGAACCTGACGTGGACGGAGGCCTGCCAGGGAGGCGAGAGGTACGCGTCCCCGGGTGGATGCCACACCTTTACGTTCAGTGCTCCGGGGTGGGCTGGCACGTCGCTTACTCACAAATGTACGATTACTTCGGATCTGGACGGTTGGACCGAAGAGGTGACTATCGATCGTGCCGGTCCCATCGAGTCGAACATCGCGACGCGGGCGGATTCCGAGGCGGCGTTCGCGCAGAAGGTGCGCGTCGGCAATTGCCGCCCGGTGAGGTAAGCCGTGAAGAAACTACGTCGACTTGTGAGGCATGCGTGGCGCGCTCTGAGCGCCCGCGTGCAGGCACTGCCCGGCTACGAGGGCGTCGCCCGCTGGCTGGGCGCGCTGACCCCGGTGGGGTGGGCGGTGATCGCGGCGATGCTCGCGGGCACCGTCGCGGCCTTCGCCTTCGGCTGGCTGGAGGGCTTCATCGTGGGCGTGATGGCTTGGTGGCCCTCGTGGTCACGGTCGCCTCGGTCGCTCCCCGTCCCCGCTGTCGGTGTCCCTGCGCATGAAGAACGACCGCATTGTCGCCGGCCAGGTGGCGGTGGGCCGAGTCCGCGTGGTCAACGAGTCCGGGCGCCGCTCGGGTTCGACCCTCGTGGAGGTGACGATCGGACGAGGCAGTGGCGAGTTCCTCGTGCCCCCGATCAGCGGAAACGGCACCTGGAACGAGTCTTTCTCGGTCATGACGAAGCGCCGCGGCGTCATCAACGTGGGCCCCGCGCGCACCGTGCGCATGGACGGCCTGGGCCTGCTGCGCCGCGTGCGTTCGTGGGATGACCCGATCCTCGTGCACGTGCACCCGCCGACGGTGCGTTTCTCCTTTGACGCGACGGGCATGCAGATGGACGTCGAGGGCGTGGCCAGCGAGAAGCTGACGAGCTCCGACGTGTCCTTCCACGCCCTGCGTGACTACGAGCCGGGCGACGACCGTCGCGCGGTGCACTGGCCGTCGACGGCGCGCTTTGGCCGCCTGATCGTCCGTCAGTTCGAGGAGACTCACCGCTCGCACCACATGGTGCTGTTGGATACGCGCGTGGACGCGTGGGATCGGCGCTCCTTTGAGACGGCCGTGTCGGTTGCCGCCTCGCTGGCGCTCGCCGGCTCGGGCGAGGCCCGCACGGTGTCGATGCACACCGCGGACGAGTGGATCCCCACGGGCTCGCCCATGGCGATGCTGGACGCGCTGTCCGAGATGGAGACGTCGACGCGCTCGGAGTTCGCGGCATCGTGCGCCGCTGCATCATGGAACGCGGTGGGATCTCGGTGCTCTCGATCGTCGTCGGCGCCGGCGTGGACGACGAGGAGGCGGCTCGCCTGGCGAACATCGCTCCTGTCGACGTCATCGTGTCGGTGATCCGCGTGGTCCCGGGCCGGGCGCGTCGCCGCCGCAAGATCACGCGCGGCGTCATCATCGACTGCCCCTCCCTCGAAGACCTGCCGATGCTCGTGTCCCGGGGGGTGAACGCGTGAGTACTCCTGCTCGCAACGCCTCGCGTCCGGTTCCTCCGCCGCGTCGCTCCCGCCGCCCCGCCGCCCAGGAAACCACGATGGGTGGGTCGATCCACCGTGCCGCCATGCCCGCATGGTCCCTGCTGGTCCTCGCGGTCCTCTTTTCCGGTCCGATCCTCATGTTCGAGTCCGTCTTCGGCGGCGGCCAGGGCGCGATCGCGGCGCTCGCGGGCGTCGTGGTTGGCCTCGTGGTCGCGTGGGCGGCCGCCAAGTGGCGCTGGGACCTGCTCTCGATCGTCGCGGCGGTCGTGGCCTCGCACTTCCTCTTCGGTGGCGCTGCCGCGCTGCGTGAGACGACCCGCTGGGGCGTGGTTCCGACGTCGCGGACCATCCAGACGCTGGTCGTCGGTTCGGTCGAGGCCTGGAAGGACCTCCTGACGCTGACGCCGCCGGCCGGCTCCTACGTGGGGCCCGCGATGGTGCCGTGGATGGCCTGCCTCGTGTGTTCCGTCGCGGCGGGCGTCGTCACGGTGCGCTACGGGCGCCCATGTGGGGATCCGTGCCGCTGATCCTCGCCGGCGTGATCGCGATCGTGTGGGGGCCGTCGAACCACTCTCCGTCCGCCCTCCTCGTCATCGCGTGGTGGGTGGGACTCATCGTGTGGTGGGCGTGGGCCTCGGCGATCGGACGCGCACGATTGGGCGCCGACATCGTCATTGGTATGGCCTCTACGGCGACCACCGCGTCGACGACCATGGGCGGTTCCCAGCGCCAGATCGTGCACGTGTGGTGGCGCGTGGGCATGGGCGCGCTCATGGTGGGCGTCATGGTCGCTGCGGCGATCCCTGCGGCGTCCCTGCTTGGCCCCACGGCCTCGGACCGCGTCGTCGGACGCGACGTCGTCGAGCCGCCCGTGGACGCGCGCCAGTACCCCTCGCCGCTATCGAGCTACCGCCACTACAACAAGGACCTCGAGGATGAATCCCTGATCCGCGTGTCCAACATGCCCAAGGAGGCGCGCGTGCGCCTGGGTGCGATGGACGTGTACGACGGGACGACCTTCGGCATGGGCGTCACGAACACGGCTGACGGCACGGCTGGATACCGCCGCGTGGGGTCCACGATCCCGGGGCGCAGCGCCGATACGGCGGGCGTGCAGACCTCGGTGTCGACCTCGCAGCTGCTGGGACCGTGGGTGCCCACGATCGGCCAGGTGTCGGTCCTGCGTTTTGAGCCCTCCGCCCCCAACGCGGCCGAGCAGCAGGATGGCCTGAACTACGACCTGTGGGCGGATACCGCCCTGACGACGGGCCCGACCGGCCAGCTGAGCTACTCGCTGAGCACGACGATGCCGCGCGAACACGCGGACTCGGAGTTCGCCAGCGTGAACGCGGCGCGCTACGCCGGGGGAGACACGAACGTCCCGAAGGACGTGGACTCCCTGGCCGCGGATCACACGTCGACCGCGCGCTCGGACCTGGAGAAGGCCCGAGCGATCGAGCAGTTCCTGCACACGGACGGCTACTACTCCAACGAGGACACGATCAATTCGCGTCCCGGGTCCTCTCAGGATCGCATTGAGCGCATGATCAGCGCCGAGCGCTGGTGGGCGACGACGAGCAGTACGCGACCCTCATGGCCCTCATGCTGCACTCGCAGGGCATCAACGCCCGCGTCGTCATGGGCGCCTACCGCGAGGGCACGTCCGGAGGCGTCGACCTGACGGGTTCGGACATGCACGCGTGGGTCGAGGTGGAGTTCCCCGGCGTGGGCTGGGCGACGTTCGACCCGACTCCGCCGCGCGATCAGCAGCCCACGACGCAGGTCAACAAGCCCAAGTCCGTGCCCAAGCCGCAGGTCCTGCAGCCCCCGGAGCCGCCCGAGCAGCCGGTTGAGCTGCCGCCCGCGACCCGCGACCAGGCGACGGATCCGCACGACCCGAACGGTGTCCGCATCCCGTGGATGGCGATCGGAACGGTGTCGGTGTCGCTCCTCCTGCTGCTGGGCCCGGTCCTGGCGGTGCTCCTGGCGAAGTCCCGCCGCCGCAAGAGCCGCCGCCGCGCGCAGGCCGCCGAGTCGGTGCGCGGCTCGTGGGACGAGCTCGTGGATACCGCGATCGACTCCGGCCTCGTCGTCGAGCCGCACCTGACGCGCCAGGAGGTCGCGTGGGCGCTGGCCTCGCAGTGGACGCCCAAGAAGTCCGAGAGCGACGAGGAGGGGGACGCCAAGACCCGTAAGGCGCGCAAGCGCTCTGCTGCGGACGTGCGCGTGCCCGGCTGGTCGCTCTTCTCGGGCGCGGTTCCCCGGGCCGTCACCGTGGCGCGCCGCGCGGACGTCGCGGACTTCGCTGCCGGCGGTGCCCGCCCCGAGGACGCGGAGCAGGCGTGGAACGACGTGGATGAGCTGCGTCGCGAGTGGGCGGCCTCGGTGTCGCCGTTCGCGCGACTGCGTTACGCGCTGTCGCTGAAGTCGCTGCGCTGGCGCCGTCGCGCCCGCCGCCAGGCTGATGCCGCTCGCAAGGGCGGTCGCTCGCTGGCCAAGCGCATGGGTCGTAGGAAAGGGAAACGTTGATGGATAGCGACGCTCGCGTCGGAATGGTGCCGTCGCTGCCGGGTTACGAGTGGATTCGTCCGCTCGGGTCGGGTGGTTTCGCGGACGTGTTCCTGTGCCGCCAGGAGCTGCCCAGCCGTGAGGTGGCCGTCAAGGTGGCTCGCAGGGATCGCGGGGCGGACGGCGAGGCCGGTATCGCCCGCGAGGCCGACGTGATGGCTCTCGTGTCGGGTCACCCGGCGGTGGCCCAGCTGTACGGCGCGGGGCGCACGCCTGATGGTCGCCCGTACCTGGTGATGGAGTATTGCCCGGTCGCGAACATTCTCGATCAGGTGCGCGCAAACCCGATGTCGACGGATCGCGCGCTGTCGATGGTGATCCGCATGTGCGGTGGTGCTGAGATGCTGCACCGCGCGGGCTACGTGCACCGGGATATTAAGCCCAGCAACATCATGATCAACGCCTTTGGGTCGCCGGTGCTGACGGATTTCGGCGTGTCCGAGCCGGTGGGTGCGGACCCGCGCGGTGGCCGCGACGGCTTCTCGGTGATGTGGGCGCCGCCCGAGCAGATCGCGGGCACGGCGCGCGCTCACCCGACGCAGGACGTGTGGGCCCTGGGCGCGACCCTGTGGACGCTTCTTATGGGCCGCTCGCCCTTCGAGGTGGAGGACGGGGACAACTCGGCCCACGCGGTCGCCCAGCGCGTCGCCCGTGGCCGCGTGTCGCGTATCGACCGCCCGGGCGTGCCCGACGCTGTGACGGCCATCGTGCGCCGCGCAATGAGCCTGGATCCGGAGCAGCGCTTCGGGTCGGCGGCAGCCCTCGGCTACGCGCTGCAGACGGTCGAGCGAGAGATGCACCGCCCGGTCACGGAGATGAAGCTGAGCGTGGTGGCCTCCTCGAGCGCGCCCTCCTCGGCCCTGTCCGCCCCGTCTGCGGCGGCCCTGGACGCGGAGCGTACGCGCACCCGCCGCGGGAGTTTCGCGGATGGTCCCCAGGCCTCGTCGAACGAGGCGTGGGCCGGTAACTCGACGACGAACCGAACCGGGTTGGTTGAGGGGCAGTCGAAGCGCCCGGCATGGGTGGTGCCGGTCCTCGCGCTCGTGATGGTGCTGGCGACAGCCGGCCTGGTCGTCGCGATGCTCACCGGCGGCGGACACAGCATCCACCTGGGCGGAGGCGGTGGCGGCGTCTCCACGCCGACCCCCTCCTCGAGCGCGGGGACAGTGAGCAACTCCGATCAGGGCGACGCGGGCGCCGCCCCGCCCGAGGCCGTCACCGGGTTGACGGCCACACCGAACGGTAACGAGATCCGCTGGGGCTGGGAGGTGCCCGAGCAGGGCCAGTACCAGCCCGGAGCGCTGGAGTTTAAGTACGTGCTCACCCGCCCGGGCGAGGCCGTGGTGGCCGAGACGATGCGCCGCAACAGCCTGACGACCACCGCGGTGAGCGGCGAGAACTGCTTGACCGTGAGCCTCGTCGTGACTTCCACGGGCCGCGAGTCTGCCCCGGTGACGCAGTGTGTGACGGTGCCGTAGGGCGCTGGTGTCATGCCCTTTCACGACTGGCTCGACGGTGCATGACCGAGTGGTAGACTGCTGTGTTGCGCGCCGCCGGGGCGCGTGGCGAAAGGAAGTGTGATGAGGCGCGACATTGCCCGCGTGGCGCAGCGAGGTACGGGGGTCGCCCTGGCCGGCGTGCTTGCTCTTGCAGCACTCGTGGTTCCTGCGGCCCCAGCATCGGCGGATACCACGATCACGGCGAACGAACAGACCTTCTACGGCTACTACCGCCTGGATGCGATTCACTCGTCGGGCTACACGGGTGAAGGCGTGACGATCGCGCTCATTGACGGCCCGGTCAACACGCAGATCCCGGAGCTGGCCGGTGCGCGCATCCAGTCCTACAGCCCCTGCGCCGTGGGCTCCCAAGACAAGTACTGGGACCACGGCACCGTCATCGCGCAGGTGATTTCCTCGCCTCAGTTCGGCGTGGCACCCGGCGCGAATCTACGCGCCTACACAAAGTCGTTTGAAGGTGATACGACGGGTTCCGACTGTGCGATCGGGCAGTGGGGGCGAGGCTACTCCGACCTCGCTCTCCTCATCGAGGACGCGCTCAACGACGGCGTCGACGTGATCACGACGTCGTCGAGCTACCCCAGTGACTACGAGGGCATGCGCTGGGCTCTCGCCCGAGCGATCGCGGCCAAGGTTCCGGTCGTCGCCTGCACGGGTAATGATTCGGCGCGCAACTCGACGGAGTGGCTGCCCGCCTGGGGTGGCGTCGTCGGCGTGGGCGCGATCGAGACCAACGGTCGCCCCTCCGACTACCAGAACTGGGGAAGGCCCCTGTCGACGGTGGCCCTCGCGCGCCCTCTCGCCCGTTCGGGCGTGTCACAGGAACGAGGCGAGTGGTGGGGGACGTCCTTCGCGACCCCCGTCGTGGCCGGCTCCCTGGCACTGTCCATGCAGCGCTGGCCTCGTGCGACCGGCAACCAGATCATGCAGGGCCTGGCCCGCACTGGTGTGGGCGGCAACGGCGGCGAATGGAACCAATACACGGGGTACGGTGCGCTCGACATCTACGCGATGCTGACGACGAACCCGACGAGTTTCCCGGATGAAAACCCGTTCATGGACAAGGGAACGAACACGGTTCCCAGCCGCCAGGACGTGCAGGACTACATCGACGGCGTGGTGGATCCGCGCGTCGTCATGAACGACAACTCCTACGAATACCTGGGGTTCGACGAGCGTCTCGCACTCAGCCGCGATCATGACTACCCGACGCACCTGGGCACCAGCCCCCGCTACCACCAGAAGTTCCAGTCTCAGAAAAAGAACTAACACCTGCGGGCGCCCCATTGCGCGCAGCGAAGGATAGCTGATGAGTCATCTGATGACACGCCTGGCGCGGCGCTGCTCGGGTGTGGCGGTAGCGGGTTCGCTCGCGGTGGCGGCGCTCGTCGTTCCTGCGGCGCCGGCTTCGGCGGCGCGAATTCCGATCACGGCGGACGAGCAGGACTACTACTCGTACTACCACCTGGGGCAGCTGCGCGCGTCGGGTTACACCGGCCGGGGCGTGACGATCGGCCTGCTGGACGGCCCGGTGAACTGGAAGATCCCGGAGCTGCAGGGCGTGGATATGCAGTACATGAGCCGCTGCGACGTCGAGTCGAGCGACGACAGCTGGGAGCACGGCACGGTGATCGCTCAGGTGATGGTGGCCCCCGAGTTCGGGATCGCCCCCGAGGCGAGGCTCAACCGCTACACGGTGTCTCTGAAAGGCGATACACCGAGCAGGGACTGTGCAATCGGCTGGTGGGGATGACGGCTATTCGGATACGTCGGTGCTCATCGAGCTGGCGCTCAACGACGGCGTGGATGTCGTGTCGATTTCGTCGACGTACAGCGCGGACAGTGAGAGTATGCGCTGGGCTCTGGCCCGCGCGATCACCCAGAAGGTGCCGATCGTGGTGTCGATGGGCAACGATTCGGAGTACAACCCGCCGAAGTCTCTGGCGCGTATGACGGGCGTGGTGGGCGTGGCGTCGGTGGAGCCTAACGGGGAGTTGACTTCGTACTCCAACTATGGGGACTACGTGTCGACGGCGTCGGTGTCTCGTCCGTACGCGCGTTCGGGTGCGACGTGGGAGAAGGGGTACTGGCAGGGCACGTCTTTCGCGTCTCCGACGGTTGCGTCATTCCTGGCGTTGGCCAGGCAGAGCTGGCCCGAGGCGACGGGTAATCAGCTCTTGCAGGCCCTGGCCCGCACGGGGATCGGCGGCAACGGCGGCCACTGGAACCCGTACACGGGGTACGGGGCGGTGGACCCGTACGTGCTGCTGACGACGGACCCGTCGCAGTTCCCGGACGAGAACCCGTTCTTGAACAAGGGCTACGAGTCTAGTCCGACCCGCCAGGACATCGCGGACTACGCGGACGGCCTGGTGGATCCTCGGCACATTAACGCGGATGATTCCTACCAGTATCGGGGCTTCGATGAGCGTCTCACCCTGAGCCGTGAGCACGGCTATCCGACGCACCTGGGGACAAGCCCTCGCTTCCATGCGAGCAATGGGAGCAACGCGAAGAAGAAGTAACGCATAGGGGAGCGCCCCTGTCATCCACACGCAGTTCACGGTGGGTGACAGGGGCGCTTCGCTGTGTCGGGTTGCCGAGGCTACTTCCGGTGGTAGCGGGGGCTCGTTCCCAGGTGGACGGTCAATCCCGTGTCGTCGAACAAAGCCGCTACTTCATCTGCGCCTCGGTAGACGTAGGACGATGGGAAGGTGGCCAGCGAGTTGAATACGATTCCGTCCATGTAGTCCTGAATCTCCTGGACGGTAGGCTCGGATCCCCCATGTTTTTGAATGATCGGATTCTCATCGGGGTACTGGGATGGATCTGTGTTCACTAGACCACCGCCATCAATGGCACCGTATCCGGTGTACTGGTTCCACGTATGAGTGGAATCGAGTCCCGTGTTAACCAAGACCTGGAGGAGCTGGTTCGCGGTGGCGTCGGGCCACTTCTGGC
>CAKMQM010000251.1:0-6329 GCA_927911615.1 uncultured Xylanimonas sp. | reverse complement strand
CGGAACTTAAGCACCACGTTCGTGACCTATAGTCCTCAATTCGCACGTTAACCCGATAGGTGGTGGCCTGGGCGGGCTGCCCACCATGCCACCAGTAGGGTTTAGCTGCGCATTGAAGGGTTAACACTGACAGCAGAAGGGCCCGACTGCCAGGCACACGGCGCAACAAACTCGCCCGGCGGATCCCACGACTGCTGGTCCGCGAAAAAACTCGCCCAGCGCGCCATAAAACCCCCATTTTGGGCCATTTTTCGTGTGCTGGGCGAACTTTTTCGCGCTCGCACCCACATCAGGCCGATCAGCGCGAAGAATGTCGCGCACGAGGCGCGACAACATAGCGACATTGAAACCGACAACACCTCTGCACACCCCCAACAAGGGACCGTTGAAACCACCATCACCTCTGCACCCAAAAACCGCACTAAAAACGCTCATTTCTCACCCGCAAAGGCGATGGCGGTTTCAATCCCACACGGGTACCAGCAAGCAAAGGCGACGATGGTTTCAGACAACCGGGCCACCTGGTCGACAGGGCCAGGCTGCGGCGCCCGCGGGCCCTGAAGCCATGTCCAGCCCCGCGATTTCACACCTGGTCCCTCTCACTCGCACGTGGGCCCAATGACCTGCACCTGGGCCCTACAACCCGCACGTTAACCCGATGGCATGCGCGTGGGCATCGCCGCCCACATGCACATCTAAGGGTTAACGTGCGCATCGAGGGGTCAACGCGCATACTCAAGGGCTTACGTACGAACAACACACACCGCGAGAAACACTTGTGCCCAAAACGCAGACCACCTCGCCCACAACCGCCCATTTTCAGTACTTTTCGCCGAGGTGGTCTGCACTGTGGGCACCACACCGACAAAAGCGACGCTCGCTCTGTCACCAAACGGGGGAAATGACGTCATTAGAACCACGACACGCCGGCGACACGCCGCCAGCCAGCTTCTAATGCTGCAAAAACCCCCACCGCCACCGGCATGAAGGGCACCGGAGGAACCGCCGGCCCGGCGCCCAGAAAACCTGCGGGTCCACAAGCAACAACCAGCGCCACACAGCAACACGTAGTGCCCTATAACCTCGCTTTACGCGCTACTTCTTCCAGGCGTCGACGATGATGCCCGTGCGGTCGTAGATGCTGATCCCGATCTGCGTGCCGGGTGCCTGGCAGGCCTCGACGATCGTGTTGTAGAGGGGCGTGCCCTTCTCGGCGTGGCGATCGAGCTCGTATTGACGCAGGTCGTAGGCGCGCACGACCCCTTCACTTTCAGTCAACTCGATGTGCACGAAGGGCCCATCGTCGCGCTCCTCGGGATTCATGGCGGTGCACGTGACGCCCTCGCGGGTCACCGGACCATCGCGCCAGTCGAGAGCAGCCTGACCACACATGCCCCACGCGACCAGACCAACCAGTCCGAGCACCACGAGCGAGGCCACGACCCCCAGGAACATGGTGCCGGGATGAGCTTCCGTCGCGTGCTTGCCGCTGCGCATCGGCTTGATCCTGCGGATCAGGTCGAGGATGAACCGACCGAACGCCGCCCGGACGATGGGGAGGAATGCGAGGACTGCTATGGCCGCAATGATCACTCTCGCCTGGCTCAACTGGAATGCCCACCGCGTCCAGTTATCCCTCGTCAGAATCCCAATGAGAGACCACGCAGGAAACGCCACGCAGAACAAGAGGAACAGGGTGCGCGCGTACGCCGGAAACGGCTTGACAACGCGCGGGACCGTGGAGGTAGCACCGATCTGGTGGGCGTTGGTGTCGGCGGTGGGGGCACTCATGCCGTTCATGCTAGCCGCATGCCCCAACAAGCACACTCGCGGGTTCCCCATCGGGGCAGGTCGGCACACCAGGAACGAGGCCGGGGCAGGTCAGCAGACCAACGCACACCACGCTCCAAGGCCACACACAAACGCCGGGCGCCACACACAAACACACAAAGGCCGAGGGCCGCGCAGACACACAGTCTGCGCGGCCCTCGGCTCGTCAAGCAACGATGCGACTCAGAGCCTCACGGCGTAGGGCATGATCGAGCCCCAGCTGTACACGCCGGTGATGCGCACGGGCACGCCGAAGGTGGGAGCCTCGATCATCTGGCCGCCGCCCAGGTAGATGGCGACGTGGTAGATGCCGGACTGGGTGCCGTTGGAGGACCAGAAGATCAGGTCGCCGGCCTCCATGGAGCCGATCGGCACGTGCGTGCCGTAGCTGTACTGGGCGCGGGAGAGGTGCGGCAGGTCGACGCCGGCGCTCTCCCAGGCGAGCATGGTCAGGCCAGAGCAGTCCACACCGCCGTATGATTCGCCGCCCCACACGTAGGGCACGCCGAGGTAGCTCTTCGCGGTCGCAATGGCCGTGTCAGCTCCGCCACCCGAGTAGGAGGGCGCCGAGTACGAGGGCTCCTCGTAGGAGTAGGAGGGCGCGGAGTAGGAGGGTGCCGAGTACGAGGAGTCGTCATCATCGTCATCGTCGTAGGAGGACGAGGCCTGGGCGGCGGTATCGGAGGCAGCCTGGCGTTCGGCGGCTGCGGCGGCATCGGCCTGACGCTGGGCTTCGGCAGCGGCGGCTGCCTGCTCGGCGGCGACGCGCGCGGCTTCCTGACGCTCGGCTTCAAGGGCGGCCTCACGCTGGTTGATGAGGTCGACGGTCGTGTTCTGCTTGGTGGCCAGCTCCTGCACGTAGGCGCCACGCTGGGCGGCGACGATCGCGGCCTCGTTCTGGGCGGCGGTCGCGGCCTGGTTGGCAGCGTCGGTGCGCCTCTGAACCTCGTCCGTGGCGGCCTTCTGGTTGGCGAGCGCGGTGTTCGCGGCATCACGGGTCACCTTGGCGACCTGCTCGAGTGCAGTAACGTTCTGCATCTTCGCCTCGGCGGAGGAGGAGAAGGAGCTGATGCCAGCCTGCTTGGTCTCGACGCTGCGCAGTCCGTCGGAGTCGAGGTAGGGGGCGAGCGCGTCGAGCGTGCCACCACCGTTACGGTAGGCAGCCTGTGCGACGGAGGCGATCTGCTGCTTGCCTTCCTCGAAGGCGGCCTCGGCGGCGTCCGCGTCAGCCGACGCCTGATTGGCGGTTGCGGTCGCCTCTTGCAGCGCAATGGTCGCTTCGTTGAGGTCTTCGCCCGCGATCTGCGCGTTCTGCATCGCGGTTGCGGCGCTGGCGTTAACTTCGGCGAGCTTGACCTCAATCTGCGCGACGCTCATCTTCGCGGCCTCTTCGGCAGCCTGGGCGGCAGCGATCTCCTCCTCAGAGGGGGCGGCTTGCGCCATCTGGGGCAGCACGAGGAGGGCACAGGCGGCGATAGCCGTCATGCCCATGCGAATGGTTCCGCGTCGTCTCATCGTTGTCTCATCTCGTCCAATTAGGTGCGCCGGAGCGCGCGTACTGGGAAAAAGCCTATCCACTTTCGTCACGCTTGGCAACAAACACACCACAAAACTCAACTTTCACACATGCAACAATCGCAACACTTACAACATCAGCACCATGATTACCGCGCAAATACCTGTGCTTTCATAACATTTTCAACCACTACTGCGAGTCTCCTCACACACCCCGACACCACACCCCCACCTGTCACAAAAGTCCACCATCCGGGACCCCTCAGCCCCGGCCTCGTCGATGACAAACAATTGAAGGCATGAACCGTCGAATGTGCCGCTGACTGCGCGTCAGCACAAGCGACTGCCGCGCAGTCCCCCGATAGCGGGACGCGCCTCGACGCATGTTCACTTCACCGCATCTGCGGCCCGCCGGAGGGGAATCAGAGACGAACCACCCCTCACCTAAGGAGCCGCACAATGACCGCCAACAACTGGTCCTTCGAAACCAAGCAGATTCACGCCGGATACGACCTCGACCCCGCCACCGGCGCGACCGCACTGCCCATCTACCAGACCTCCTCCTACGCCTTTGAAAACACCGCGCAGGCAGCGAGCCGCTTCGCCCTGCAGGAGCTGGGCCCCATCTACACGCGCCTCACCAACCCGACGACCGACGGCGTCGCCGCCCGCATCGCGGCCCTCGAGGGCGGCGTCGGCGGCCTCCTCGTTTCCTCCGGCCAGTCCGCGACCGCCCTGTCGATCCTCGCCCTGGCCGTGGCGGGTAACAACGTGGTCGCCTCCCCCTCCCTGTACGGCGGCAGCGTCACCCTCCTGAAGAACACGCTGGGACGCCTGGGCATCGAGACGCGCTTCGTCGCGGACCCCCTCGACCCCGAGGCCTGGCGCGCGCTCGCCGACGACAAGACGGTCGCCTTCTACGGCGAGACCATCCCCAACCCGCAGGGTGACATCCTCGACATCGAGCCGATCGCAACGGTCGCCCACGAGGTCGGCGTGCCCCTCATCGTCGACAACACGGTCGCCACCCCCTACCTGGTCCGCCCGATCGAGTGGGGCGCCGACATCGTCGTCCACTCGGCCACCAAGTACCTGGGTGGACACGGAACCTCGATCGCGGGCGCAATCGTCGACTCCGGTAACTTCGACTTCGCCTCCCAGCCCGAGCGCTTCCCCCTGTACAACACGCCCGACGAGTCCTACCACGGCCTCGTCTACGCCCGTGACCTGGGCGTGGGCGGCGCGCTGGGCGCGAACCTGGCGTTCCTGCTGCGCATCCAGACGCTCATCAACCGTGACCTGGGCGCCGTCACCTCCCCCTTCAACGCGTTCCTGATTTCGCAGGGCATCGAGACACTGTCCCTGCGCATCGAGCGCCACGTTTCCAACGCGCTGGCGGTCGCCCGCTTCCTCGAGGCCCACCCGGACGTCGAGTCCGTCAACTACGCGGGCCTGGAGTCCTCCCCCTACTACGAGCTGGGCAAGAAGTACGCGCCGCTGGGCACGGGCGGCCTGCTCTCCTTCGTCATCAAGGGCGGGTACGAGGCCGGCCGGGCCTTCGCGGACGGCGTGCAGCTCCTGCCGGTGGTCGCCAACATCGGCGACGCGAAGTCCCTCGTCATTCACCCGGCCTCGACGACGCACTCGCAGCTGACCGAGGAGGAGCTGGTCAAGGCCGGCGTCGCGCCCGGCACCGTGCGCCTGTCGATCGGCCTGGAGAACATCAAGGACATCCTCGCCGACCTGGAGCTCGGCTTCGACGCGGCCCGCGCGGCCACGGCCTAACAGACCCGTCGGCGGCCTCGGGGATACACACACTCCTGAGGCTCCGAGGCCGCCGCTGCCCCTCCCCCCGTCTCCCTCGACAGCGAAGCACCCCTGCGAAAGAAGGACATCATGAGCCGTCACAACCTGCCCCCCGCACCCACGTCCGGTGCGTGGCGCGAGGGCGACCCGGTCGCCTTCCGCAAGTTCGCGAACCTGGGCGCTCAGCGCCTGGAGAACGGCGAGATCCTGCCCTCCGTGACGCTCGCTTACGAGACGTGGGGCGAGCTGGACGAGGCCTCATCCAACGCGGTCCTCATCCTGCACGCGCTGACCGGCGACGCGCACGTGTGCGGTGAGGCGGCGCCCGGCCAGCCGACCCCCGGCTGGTGGGAGCAGATCGTGGGACCGGGGCGCATCATCGACACGGACCGCTACTACGTGGTGGCCGCGAACGTGCTGGGCGGCTGTCAGGGCTCCACGGGCCCGGCGTCCCTCGCTCCCGACGGGGCGCCGTGGGGCTCGCGATTCCCCGTGATTTCCACGCGCGACCAGGTGTACGCCGAGTCCCGCCTGGCCGACCTGCTCAGCATCGATGAGTGGAGCATCGTCGTGGGCGCATCCCTGGGCGGACACCGAGCCGTCGAGTGGGCGGTCAGCTACCCGGAGCGCGTGCGCCGACTCGTGGTCGTGGCCTCGGGCGCGCAGACGACCGCCGACCAGGCGGCGTGGACCCACACGCAGATCCGCGCGATCCAGCTGGATCCGGCGTGGCGCGGCGGCGACTACTACGCGGGTCCCGGCCCCACCGCGGGCTTGGCCCTCGCCCGCCAGATCGCACACACGACCTACCGCTCCCCCTCGGAGCTGGACGAGCGATTCGGCCGCATCCCCCAGAACGACGAGGACCCCCTGCACGGCGGGCGCCTGGCGGTGGAGTCCTACCTGGACTACCACGGCGAGAAGATCGTGCGCCGCTTCGACGCGGGCTCCTACGTGACGCTGTGCCGCACGATGCTCTCCCACGACGTGGGCCGCGACCGCGGCGGCGTCGCCCAGGCGCTCAAGGCGGTCACCGCCCGCACTCTCGTCGTCGCGGTCGACTCCGATCGCCTGTTCTTCCCCGAGCAGGTCTGGCAGATGGCAGCCGGCATCTCGGGCGCGTTCTACCGCGAGATCCACTCCGACCACGGTCATGACGGCTTCCTCATCGAACACGA
>CAKMQM010000250.1:0-3392 GCA_927911615.1 uncultured Xylanimonas sp. | reverse complement strand
GCCTCCCCTCGGATGACCTGTGAAGGAACGGTGGCGACGCGGCAGGTGGGACCTGCCGCCCGCGATGAGATGAAGAAGCGGAGCGTGCGCACGGCGCTTAGTTCACCACAAATCAAACATTTAGTACTATTACAGGAAACTAGTGCTCGAATGAAGCTGTACTTAATTCAAGAGGGGCGAACAGACGCGGAGCACATACCAACACGTAAGTGTCCAAAGCCACAACGCAGCACCCCTGACGTGGCACAATGAATCATCACCTCACAAAGGAGTGCCATGTCCCGCGTCATCGTTGTCGGTTCCATTAACCAGGACGTCACGGTCACCGTCAACCGTTTCCCAAACCCCGGTGAGACGCTCTCGGGCACCTCGCTCACCTACGGCCTCGGCGGCAAGGGCGCGAACCAGGCTGCCGCAGCCGCACATTCGGGGTCCCCGTCTTCTTCGTGGGTGCGGTCGGCGCGGATCCCTCGGGCCAGCGCCTGCGCGCGGAGCTGGCGTCTCACGGCGTGGATGTCACCCACCTGCGCGAGGTCGACGGCCCTTCCGGGACCGCGCTCATCACTGTCGCCTCCTCGGGTGAGAACACGATCATCCTCGACGCCGGGGCGAACGCGACCGTGACCGTCGAGCCCGCCAAGGCCTCGTTGTTCCCCGCCCCCGCCGACGTCGTCGTCCTCCAGGCGGAGATCCCCGCCGAGGCCAACGCCGAAGCCCTCGCGTGGGCGCACTCCTTCGGTGCGCGTGTCCTGCTCAACCTGGCCCCCGCGCGCCCCACCGACGCCGCTTTCATGGCGCGCGTCGACGTTCTCGTCGTGAACGAGACGGAGGCAGGCCTGACGCTGGGCATGCCTGCCCCGCCGGCCCCACCGAGGCGATCGGCGTAGCGCGGGCACTGCGAGGCCTCGGCCCCAAGCACGTCATGGTGACGCTCGGCGCGGACGGCGCGGCGTGGGCATCGGGCAGCGAGGCCGGGCACTGCCCCGCCCTCACCCTCGGCGAGGCCGTGGACACCACGGGTGCCGGGGACGCGTGCGTGGGCGCGCTGGCTGCCGCCATGGCCCTCGGCAAGCCTTTCGCCGAGGCCGTGGCCGACGGCATCCGAGCCGGGTCGACGGCGGTCCTCGCACCGGGCGCCGCCCCCTCGTACGCGAACCTCCCCCGCGTCACGCGCGCCTAAACGCCGCGCGGCTCCTCCGATTGCTCCGGGAGTGAACGCGCCAGCGTGAGACGGCCCACGCCCCTATGCTAGGGGCATGGCCAGGATCGTCTTCGTCATCGCAATGCTCGCAGTCACCATCTACGCTGCCGCCGACTGGCACCGCACACCGGAAGACGAGATGCCCGGAAAGATCGCCAAGCCCATCTGGCTGATGATCATCCTCTTCACCGCAACGATCGCCGCCATCGGCCCCATCGCCTGGCTCGTCCTGCGGTGGGTATCGCGCGCGGAAAAGAAGCAGACCCGAGCGCCCGAGGCCCCCAAGCGCCCCTCCGCCCCCGACGACGACCCGGAGTTCCTGTTCCGTCTCGAGCGCGACATTCAGCGCAAGCGCCGCGAGGACGAGCGCCGCGCGCAGGAACAGCGTAAGCACTCCGAGGAAGAGGGAACAGGCCCCGCCGAGGATTCCGGCGACGAGGCCAACTGAGCGACGCTCACACCATCAGCCGCGGGCACTAGCCTGCTGCGGCGCGATGCGGTCGCGGTACGACGCGAGGCGCCCCGGCCAACGCGGTCTGCCCCGACCAGCTCTGTCAGCGGCGCAGGTCCGCCTGCGAGTCCCCCGGCGTCATGTCCTTTGCCATCGCAACCAGGTCAGCCGCGGGCTCCGCGTAGGACGTGCCCACAAGCGTCGCACCCGAGAAAATAAACGACGTGATCGACGCGAGCGCACAGTGGCGCGACTTCGGCGCGTGCGCCAACGGCTGGCCGTTCACGAAGCGCGTCAGCGTCACGATCGGATTCTGATGGGACACGACGAGCGCCTCACGCCCCCGGGCCTCGCGCAGCGCCGAGGAGAGGGCCGCGCTCATACGCGACGCGATATCCCGATAGGGCTCGCCCCACGAGGGACGCAGCGGGTTGCAGTAGTACTTAAAGTACTTCGGGTTCGCGAGCATCGCGCGGTTGGTGTTCACCGGCAGCCCCTCGAAGACGTTGTCCGACTCGATGAGGCGCGGATCAGACTGGATACTCAGGTCGTACGCGGCCGCCGTCGGAGCCGCCGTCAACTGCGCACGCAGCAGCGGCGACGAAATCACGCGAGCAATATCCGCACCCGAATCCACCAGATACTCAGCGGCGCGGGCAGCCATCGCATGCCCCAGCTCCGTCAGCCCAAAACCGGGCAGCCGCCCGTACAAAACACCGTCGGGATTGTCCACCTCGCCGTGGCGCATAACGTGAATAATGGTGCGGTCCATAACACCCAAGTATAGGGCCCCGAATACACGAGAGGCCCGACCAAAAGGTCGGGCCTCCGCTCGCTCACTTCTTGTTGCGACGCTGGTGACGCGTCTTGCGCAGGAGCTTGCGGTGCTTCTTCTTCGCCATGCGCTTGCGGCGCTTCTTGATGACGGAGCCCATGGGGTTCCTCCCTCGTAGTGTGTGCGGCAGAGGTACTACCGCTGATGGATGATGGGTGCCCGAGCCGGGCACATCGTGCCTATACTACCCGCCAATGACGCGAGCCTGGTCACCAGAGTGATCTGCCATACCGGCCTGAATCATCTGGGCGACCGCGGCCTCCGGGACTCGGAAGCTCTTTCCGACGCGAATCGCGGGCATTTCGCCACTGTGAATCAAGCGGTACACAGTCATCTTAGAGACGCGCATGATGTCCGCCACTTCCGTGACAGTCATAAAGCGCGGCGCCGACTGCTGTTCCATTAATGACTCCCAGATATGCTCGCGAGGCGCGCTAAACCCGATTCGTTCACCGCTTACGTAGCCTCACGAAATATACTACTGCCCAACCGCATGGAAACTGCAACTTTGTCCACTTTTGTTGCAGAGTCGTTAAGGAGCAACGATGGCACCGGCACACAAGGGTCGTCAGCAGCGAGGCAAGCACCCTCGCTTACGTCCCAAACCCGGCGCCACCCGCTCCCTGATGCGCGGACGCGCCACGGCCTCGGCCCCCATACTCTCTGAGGAACCGCTGAGTCCACAGCCCTCCCCAGTCGTACGCCGGGTCCCCGAAGGCCCCCAGAACCCGCACGGCGAGGTACCCACCACAACCGTGCAGCGCGTGCGCGCGTGGCCTGTCCAAGCAGGCCCCGGTATTCACCCGCACGCCTCGCTCTGGGCACATTCGCACTCATCATCGGCGTCATCACGGCGCTCCTGATGTTGCCAATCTCCTCCTCTTCCGACACGTCTGCCCCCTTCG
>CAKMQM010000249.1:0-3332 GCA_927911615.1 uncultured Xylanimonas sp. | reverse complement strand
CATGTCGGCCGGCTGAGTTCCGGCCTCGTTTACCTCTTAGTCGCGTCGATGATGACGGGGCACGTGGTCGGACGCGCCCTTTCCCCTTGCGCTCGTCGCGGTCGATCTGTGCGCCGTTTACGCGGCGCGAGCGAGGGCCGGCGAGCAGTACGCGAAGTCAATGCGCATGCCCTCGTTCTTGGGGAAGCGCAGCTTTTGGTAGTCCCAGTAGGTGTAGTTTGTGACGCGCTCGCGCGTGACCTCAACCCAGCCGTCCGCGGCGAAAGCGGCGAATGCCTCGCGCTCGGGCGCCGACACGTGCGTGGCGCCCTCGAAGGCGCTCATGTCCCACACGTCCTCGTCCAGGGGGGCGACGTTCCAGTCGCCGACGAGGGCGATTTGGGCGCTCGGATCGGCGAGCCAGCTGCGTCCCTGCGCGGCGAGGTTCGCGAGCCACTCCAGCTTGTAGGCGTAGTGCGCGTGCGTGAGCTCGCGGCCGTTGGGGACGTACAGGCTCCAGATCGTCATCGACGAGGCCTGCCCATCCTGAGAGGGAAGGGTGGCGGTCGTGTCGACGGTGACGCCGAGCGCGCGAGCTTCGACCACGGGCGGTTCGCCAAAGGCGGGCTGGGTGGGGAAGTGGTCCTGCACATCCAGGATGGGCAGACGGGAAGCGACGGCGACGCCGTTCCACTGGTTGAGACCGTGGATGGCGACGTGGTAGCCGGCCTCCTCAAAGGCTTGTGTTGGGAACTGGTCGGGGCGGCACTTAATTTCCTGCATGGCCAGCACGTCCGTGCCAGAGCGCTGGAGGAAAGCGATGACGCGGTCGACGCGCGTGCGGATGGAGTTGACGTTCCAGGTCGCAAATCTCATGGGGTCGAGCCTATCGGCGGGGGAGGGAGGAGGCCGCGTGAAACACGCGTGAAACATGCCTGATCGGTGTGAGTTGTGTGTGAGCTTATTTAGAGTGATAATGATTCTCACCTACAACATAGCTAGAAAAGGCACTCGAATGTCACACCTGCGACGCATCAGCACGGCTGCGCTCGCCCTCTTCCTGGCATTGACCCCCGCCGCCGCGTGGGCCGGTCCTGACCAGGACAAGGAATGGATCGTTACCGGACAGCACGTTGATGCACCCATCCCCGTCTGGCATGACGACACCAACAGCTTCTCTCTGAACACCATCAACATGCCGATGGAGAAGACCGCTCTGTGGATCCCCAAGGCGTGGACCGGCACCGGCGAAAAAGACGAGGCGAAGTCGCAGCTCGTCATCCCGGCCAAGCGTCCCGACCTATCCTTCCTGGGTACCGAAGGCACCGTCCTGAACGCTGCACCCCAGAACCCCGGCCCCGGTAACACGCCCATCTGGGCGGGCCTCGGCGCCGGTGAAATCGGAGATACCGACAAGTTCGAAGGCGAGACCTACACGCTCGACCTCATCAGCGTCGACGGCCCGGGCCGCATGGAGATGTTCATCGACAATGGCGATAGCGTGAACCGCTTCCTCTCCAGCCACGACACCGCCTACCGCAGTGTCTACAACCCGCGCCACACACACCTGTACACGACCTTCACGCAGCCGGGTCGCTACGTCGCGAACTACAAGATGACCGCCCGCAGCGCCGACGGCACCGCTATCTACTCCTCGCCGATCACGCCGCTGGTCTGGCAGGTCGGCGGCGCGAACCCCGCCGACGGCACGATCAAGGACATCGAATCCGCGTACAACGCGGCGCGCGCTGAGCGCACCGACGGAAACGCGGCTACCCCGACGCTCACCGTGTCCCACCACGCCGAGCGTGAGCACCCCGGCGACAACCACCTGACCGATATCACGATCGACACGGGCGTCGCCACCGACACCGGGCGCGCGTGGATCACCGTCAACGGCTACTTCCTGACCGAGGTTCCCGTTGAAGGCGGCCGAGCGACGGTCTCCGAGCTGCTGGGCGCGGATGCTGCTGCCGTCCAGGCGATCTACATTCCCGGCGACTCCGCCTCGGCCCGCTGGATCTCGCAGACCGTTCAGTACTCCCAGAAGGACACCGAACCCGTCACCGTCGGTGGCACCGACACGATCCTCGGTCCCTCCAACCCGGACCCGGCTCCCGTGTGGAACCCCGACCACCTGCCGATTTCCTCGCGCCGCGTCGAGGTCTCCTACGACCTCCTCCCCGGCTCGACCGATCAGTACACCGCCACGGTGCGCGCCAACGACCCGACCCTGCGCGCCACCTACAAGATCGAGTTCCTCGAGTCCAAGTGGGATTTCAGCCCCTGGTGCTCCATGGAAGGCACCCTGGGTGCGGGCGGCATGGACATGAAGACGCAGGACCTCGGCGTGTGCCAGTCCGACCCCATGTACATACGCGTCACCCTGCGCCCGCACCCGCTCTCTGACGCGGTCATGACCGTCGCGGAAGCCTCCGATGTGACCGTTGGCCCCCACGTGGGCCTCACCGCGATGCTGAAGATGCGCGACGGCATCGCAGCCCCCGAAGAGCCCGAACCGGCTCCGAACCCGACGCCCGCGCCTGCTCCTGCGCCCGACAACGGCGGAAACGACGCAACCCCGGCCCCAGCCTCGTCCCTGCTGAGCGACCCGGTGGAGATCGCGCGCGGACACCTGGACGTGCGCCTCACCCAGGCGAGCGGCGAGGGTGGACTTACCTACGGCCTCGCCGTCAAGGACGACTCCCTGACCAACGCGCGCACCTCCGTGCTGCGCACCGTCGGCTCCACGACCCTCACGGTTGCACCCAACGCGCGCTTCGTGCGTCCCGCGTCCCTGTCGGATGCGAGCTACGACGTGCTCGGACCGGTGGGCACCGCCACGTACGTTCTGCCCGAGACGCAGAACAGTGACATCGTGTGGCCCGGCCTGTCCACCGAGGGCATCGACTACGCGGCCCTGCCCGAGGGTGCCGACCTGACCCTGCACCTCGCGCAGGCCCCTGAAGGCGCTCGCGTCGCATTCTTCCAGGGCGGCACCTTCGGTGCGGGCGCGAAGGTCCACTTCGACTCGTCCAAGGGTGACGGCCTCGTCCACACGACCGAGGCGACGCACATGCACGGCAACTGGGTCTTCAGCGCGCCCGGCACCTACCGCATCGAGGTGGGCGCACGCAGCGGCGAACGCAGCCTTGTTGAGCCCCAGTCCTTCACGGTGATCGTCCGATCCGGACACCGCAACGAGCAGCCCGCGCCGGTTGACGAAGAGCCCGTCCCGACGCCGTCGCCCGGCCCGTCGCCGGTGCCCGAGCCGGTCCCCACCCCGGCTCCCGAGCCGACGCCCGCACCCGCGCCGAGTGTGGATCCCGCCCCGGCTCCGAGCGTGGATCCAG
>CAKMQM010000248.1:0-5372 GCA_927911615.1 uncultured Xylanimonas sp. | reverse complement strand
TAACGCTCCTTTCAGTAGCCGCGAGGAAAGAGGAATCATGCCCACTCCCGAGAAGCTTGCCACCGACGCCACCGTCGCCATCATGCTGGCCGACGGCTTCGAAGAGGTCGAGGCCCTGGCCGTCGCCGACGTCCTGTACCGCGCCGGGGTGCGCTCCGACCTGATCTCCGTGACCGACGCCCGCCACGTAACCAGCTCGCACGGAATCCGCGTCGTCGCCGACCTCATGCTCGAGGACGTGGACCTGTCCTCCTACACCCTCCTCTTCCTGCCAGGCGGCATGCCCGGCACCCTGGGTCTGAAGGCCACGCCCGCCATCCAGGCCGAGGTGCTGCGCCGCTCCGACGCGGCCCAGCCCATCGCAGCGATCTGTGCGGCCCCCTCGATCCTGTCCGAGCTGGGCGTCCTCGATGGCCGCCACGCGACCGCGAATCCCGCGTTTATCAAGGCCATCGCCGAGGGCGGCGCGATCGTCCACGAGAACCCCGTCGTTGTCGACGAATTCATCACGACCAGCCGCGGCGCCGGAACCTCCCTGGAGCTCGGCGTCGAGCTCGTGCGCCAGCTCCTGGGCGACCAAGCCGCTGAAGAGGTCTCCCGCGGCGTCGTGCTCGCCCACTGACACGCACACGCCTCGCTCCTCATCCCTCCCGAAAGGTCACGACTTTTCATGAGTCCGCGTAAGCCTCGTCCCTGGCCCGACGCACCCGCGCCCCTGGCGGCACCCGTGGTGGACAACCACACGCACCTGCCCACCCACGTCGGTGAGATTCCCAGGCGCGAGGGCGTGGCGCTCAGCCTCGAGGAGCAGCTGGATCGTGCCCGCGAAGTCGGCGTGACCCGGATGATCTCGAGCGCCTGCGAGCTACCCGACTTCGATCCGATGATCGAGCTGGCGCGCGCTCACGAGGGCGTGCGCGTCGCGATCGCGATCCACCCCAACGACGCCGCCCTGCACGCGGGCTGCGCCGATCCCTCGCCCGACGGTCTGGTCCCCGTCGTGCGCGACTACCACGTGCCCCTCGACGAGGCCCTGGCCGCCGTCGAGGCTCGGCTGGGCGATCCGATGGTCGTCGCGGTGGGGGAGAGCGGCCTGGACTATTTCCGCACCGCCGAGCCCGGACGCGAAGCGCAGAAGGAATCCTTCCGCGCGCACATTGACATGGCGCAGCGCTGTGGCCTGCCCCTGCAGATCCACGACCGCGACGCCCACGAGGACACCCTGGCAATCCTCGACGAGTGCGCGAGCGCGGACCAGCGCATCGTCTTCCACTGCTACTCGGGGGACGCAGCGATGGCGCAGCGCCTCGCCGAGCGCGGATGGTACGCCTCCTTCGCCGGCCCCATCACCTACCCCGCGAACTCCGACCTGCGCGCAGCTCTCGCGGTCCTGCCGCGCGAGCTCATCCTGGTCGAGACCGACGCCCCCTACCTGACACCCGTGCCGTGGCGCGGCTGCCCCAACGCCTCCTACGTCATGGCGCACACCGTGCGTTTCATCGCGGATCAATGGGGCGTCAGCGAGGCGGCGGCGTGCGACCAGCTCCGGGCGAACACCGAGGCGGTCTACGGCACCTGGTGAGGGTTTCTCTCCTGTGATGAGCGCGGGTTATCGGGCCTCGCACGACCTTCCCACGCGCGTTCTCTGACTGGTGAATTGCGTCAAAGTGGTCGCGCGACGGTAACAAATTGGTTACGGTGGGAGTGTCAGTCCGAATTGGCTTGCCCGTCTGATGCGCCGCAGTGAGCGGAGGATGCGTCGGCGCGGCCCCGAAACGGAACCTACAAAGTCTGGAGACACGTGAGCTTTCAGCCCTCTCGTACAACCGTCATTTCCGTCGCAGCCGCGACGGCCCTTGTGGTGACCGGCACCGCGGCCACTGCCATCGGCACCTCCTATCGCCACGTCACCGTCGAAGTTGACGGCGTGACCCGCGATGTCTCAGGCTTCTTCACGACCGCAGGCGATGCTCTGCACAGCGCGGGCGTGAGCGTCGGGGATCACGACCTCGTCGCCCCCGCCTCCAACCAGACCGTCGCGAGCGGTGACACCGTCGTCGTGCGCACCGCGACCGAGTACGACGTGACGGTCGACGGCAACCAGACCACGGCGTGGTCCACTGCCTCGTCGATTTCCGGCGTGCTCTCTGCCCTGCCGGCCTCCGCCGCGTCTATGGCGGCCGACCGCTCCTACACCCGCGCCGAGATGCCCGTCGCCGAGGCCGGCCAGACCGTCCATGTCGTCGCCGACGGCACCACGACGGACGTCGTCGTCTCCTCCGACGAGGGCACGACCGCGATCCTCGAGAAGGCGGGCGTCAGCGCCGGTCCGATCGACCGCGTGACCATGGAGCACAACGGCGGCGAGGCCACCCTGCGCGTCGCGCGCGTCGTGCGCGGCACCGTTTCTTCCACGACCGAGATCCCGTACGAGACCGAAGAGCGTGAGGACGCCGAGGCCGAAGAGGGTACCGAGAAGACCGTGCAGGAAGGCGTGGTCGGCTCCGAGGTGACCGAGACCTACCAGGAGACCATCGACGGCAACGTCACCGTCTCCGCCGTCCTGTCCACGACCCGCACCGAGCCCACCAAGCGCATCGTCTCCAAGGGCACGAAGGCCAAGAAGGCTGAGGACACCTCGTCCAGCTCGTCGTCCTCGTCCGCTTCTTCGGGCTCCTCCTCGTCTGGTTCGTCTGCCTCTGCTCCCGCCGCCGTCTCCGGCGACGACGCTTCGATCTGGGCTGCCATCGCCCAGTGCGAGTCCGGTGGCAACCCGTCGATCAACACGGGCAACGGCTACTACGGCATGTATCAGTTCTCTCTGCCGACGTGGCGTTCCGTGGGTGGCTCCGGCCTGCCCTCCGACGCCTCCGTGGAGGAGCAGACCATGCGTGCGCGTATGCTCCAGCAGCGCTCCGGTTGGGGCCAGTGGGGCTGCGCCTACAAGCTGGGCCTCGTCTGACGTGACATTGCACGCGGCGCGG
Organism: uncultured Xylanimonas sp.; assembly: GCA_927911615.1. Classification (GTDB taxonomy): domain Bacteria; phylum Actinomycetota; class Actinomycetes; order Actinomycetales; family Actinomycetaceae; genus Pauljensenia. Next base: position 2,388 of record CAKMQM010000248.1, on the reverse strand, counting down.
CCAGAGTCTGGCGCGCCCGCGTGCGTGCACGTTAAGCTGACCGGCAGTACCAATAGCGAGTAACTGGAGAATCGTGAATCACCACCTGAGCACCTCCCTGAGTGCGTCCGCCGCGAGCGCCCTGCACGTCCTGGGCGCCCACGTGCGTTCCTTCGCGCCTTCCCCGCGCATCGTCCTCGGCGTCGCCGCCCTCGCCTCGGCGGGTGTCCTCGGCGTCGCCGGCGTCGGTGTCGCCTCCTCGCACACATCCGTCATGCTCGAGGTCAACGGGGTGTCGCGCCCCGTGACCTCCTGGGGTAATACCGTCGGAGACGCGCTGCATGCCGCAGGCGTCAGCGTTGGTAGCAACGACCTCGTTCAGCCCGGCACCGGCGAGGCCGTGCGCGACGGCGACACGATCGTCGTGCGCACCTCCAAGCCGTACACGGTCACCGTCGACGGCCAGACCCGCACCCTGTGGACCACGGCCTCGTCGGCCGATGCGATCCTCGCGGACGCCGCGCCGCTGGGCTCGGCCGTCAGCCTCGCCGCAGACCGGTCCTCGTCGCGTGACGAGCTCACCCCGCTCGTGTCCCGCGCTCGCAACGTCGTCGTCACGGTGGATGGCACGACGCGCGAGGTCGCCGCACGTCCCGGACAGGACGCCCGCGCGATCCTCGATGCCTCCGGCGTCTCCGTGCACCCCCTCGACCGCGTGAACGTCACGACGGGCGAGGCCGGCGAGCTGTCGATCAACGTCAGCCGCGTGACCCGCGGTGAGGCCACCGAGACCGTCGAGATCCCCTTCAGCGAGACGACGACGACCAGCTCCGACCTCTTCGTCGGTGAATCCCAGGTGACGACGGCCGGCGTCAACGGCGCCACCACGTGGACCGTGTGGCAGGAAAAGAAGGGCGACGAGGTCCTGACCTCCGTACCCATCACCGAGCACTCCACATCCCAGCCCGTCACCCAGGTGCGCAGCGAGGGGACGAAGGAGGCCACGCCGGCCGCCCTCGTCGCCGCCGGCATTGACCCGAAGGCCACCCTCGAAGAGAAGGTCGAGGCGGACGGCACGACCTCCGTGCGCTACCGCGCGAAGCTCGGCACGATCTCCACGAAGGAAGAGATCGCGGCTATCGCAGCCGACACGAAGAACACTGACTCCGCCACGGCTGCCGCCGCCGCTGCAGCTGCCGCCGCCGCGGGCGCCGTCCCCACCACCTACTCCGGTGAGGACCCGCGTTCGCTAGCTAAGCCCCTCGTCGCAGCCCAGGGCTGGGGCGATAGCGAGTACCAGTGCCTGGTCCTTCTGTGGAACCGCGAGTCGCAGTGGAACCCCTATGCCGAGAACGCCTCCTCGGGTGCCTACGGCATCCCGCAGGCGCTGCCGGGCTCCAAGATGGCCTCGGCCGGTGCCGACTGGCGCACGAACCCGATCACCCAGATCAACTGGGGTATCGGCTACATCAAGGGCCGCTACGGTACCCCCCTGCTCCGCGTGGGGCGCACTCCAACGCGGTTGGGCTGGTACTGAGCATGAAGCTGTGAGGGCGGGTCCGGCAACGAGAGTTGCCGGACCCGCCTTTGTGTGTCATAGGCGTGGTGGTGGTGCCTGTTGGTGTGGTGGTCGCGAATGCAGGAGTGCTTGCGGCATTGCTTGACTAACGCGCGGGCTTGTCTTCTCTCGATGATTACCCTAGAATTGGCGAATTAGATCACTTACCATCTGTTCTTTTTTCTGTCAGTGGGGTCAGTATGAGGTTGAAGGGTATTCTTGCAACTGGTGCGGTCGTTATCGTTGCCGCCGCATGCTTTGTTGGTGGAGCGAACATTGGGCCGATGCTTGGTTTCGGTGCGTCGCAGCAGGAGACTGCCCCTGTCGTCACGGTGGATACGACCCTCGTGAAGAACTCCTTTGCGGATATTGGTGAACTCGCAACCGAGTCGTATGTTTTTACTCAGGTGGGCAAATACTCCGAGGAAGGAACCAAGTTCTTCGGTATGGAAGTGCCGGGTACCAGCGCTCATTACCTCATCACCTATTCGGGCGAGGTGAAGGCTGGGCTGACCGACGTGAGCCAGATTCAAGTTCAGGCTGACGAAGGAGCTCATGTTGTGACAGTCACCGTCCCCACGGTAGAGATCCTCTCCTCATCCATCGATCCAGCGTCTATCGAGACCTACGATCAGTCCTTTTCTATCGTCAATCAGATAGAGGTCAGTGAGGTGACCAGTTTCCTGGCGGATCGTGAAGCTGCTGCGAAAGATGAGGCTGTCGCAAAAGGCCTGCTTGATAAAGCGCAGAATCGCTTGAAGGAGGTAGTGAAAGGGCAGGTTAACGCCGTCCTTGGTGAACGGGCTAGCGCGTACGAGGTTCGTGTGACGCTTGCAGAGGAACCCGGCGCG
>CAKMQM010000247.1:0-3232 GCA_927911615.1 uncultured Xylanimonas sp. | reverse complement strand
CCCTTCGAGGGCACGGTCGTCGACGTGCAGCCCTTCGGTGAGGTCGCCTCCACCATCCACGAGGACCCCGCCGGATCTGTCGTCGTGCGTGCCGGCGCGGGCACGGTCTGGGACGCTTTCGTCTCCTGGACGCTCTCTCAGGGGCTCTGCGGCCTCGAGGCGCTCTCCGGCATCCCTGGCACCGTCGGCGCCTCCCCGGTGCAGAACGTCGGTGCCTACGGCCACGAGGTCTCCGAGACCATCGAGAGCGTCGAGGCCTACGACCGCCTGACGGGCATCGTCGTGCGCCTGCTGCCCTCCGACCTCGGCTTCGCCTACCGTTCCTCGGTGATCAAGCGCAGCGTCGGCCAGCCCGGCCTGGGCGACCGCCCCTGGGGGCCGACCGGCCGCTGGGTGGTGCTCTCCGTGGACTTCCGCCTCAAGCGCTCGCCCCTGAGCGCCCCCGTCATGTACGCCGAGCTGGCCCGCCGCCTCGGCGTCGAGGCCGGGTCGCGTGCTGATGCTTCCCTGGTCCGCTCCACCGTCCTGGATCTGCGCCGCGGCAAGGGCATGGTCCTGGACGCGGCTGATCACGACACGTGGAGCGCCGGTTCCTTCTTCACGAACCCGATCCTGCCCGAGGCAGCGGCCGCCACCCTGCCCGAGGACGCGCCCCGCTTCAGGGCGGGGGAGGGCCTCGTCAAGACGAGCGCAGCCTGGCTCATCGATCACGCGGGCTGTGGCAAGGGATTCCAACCTGCCCGAGGCCGGGGACCCGCCGCGCGCGTCCCTGTCCACCAAGCACGTGCTGGCGCTGACGAACCGCGGCGGCGCGAGCGGTGCCGACATCGAGGCCCTGGCCCGCGCGGTGCGCGAGCGTGTTCGTGAGGCCTTCGGCGTGACCCTGGTGCCCGAGCCGGTCACGGTCGGCATCGCCTGGTAGACGGTCACCCGGTAGCGGGTCACGGTCGACATCGCCTGATAGACGGTCCCCCGGTCGTTGTGGCCTCGACGGTCCTTGGTATCTTCCCGGAAATCCTGCTGCGGAGCCTCCCCAAATTTCGCACGTAATTCCCCGGAGCGTGTTGTGAAGCATGCCCTGAAAACCGCGGAATATCAACGTTCTAGTTTCAATGTTTGAAAGAGGCGCGGGGGAATTACGTGCGAGATTGTGGGGGAACTGTGCTGTGGCCTGCGCTCGCGGATCTGCTATGTGGATAGGTTGCTGCTACGCGGATAGGTTGTCACGATGCGAATAACCTATCCATATCCTCATCCTCATAACCTATCCGTATGCGAGCCGTTGGTCGTTGAGGTGGTCTGCGGTTTGGGCGCATGCTGCTGCGGTCGACTGAGCAGTGACTGCGTTGGCGTCCCGGTAGATCCCATAGAGGAACCTCCCCACATTTCGCACGTAATTCCCCGGAGAGTGTCCTGGCACATGCCCTGAAAACCGCGGAATGTCAACGTTCTGGTTTCAAAGTTTGAAAGAGATGCGGGGGAATTACGTGCGAAATTGTCGGGGGTGCGTGGATTTTGCGTGCCTTGAGAGCGATTTGGGCGTATGAGTCCTGCGACAGCGCTATGCCGCGAACCTCCGCCTACGCCGCGTGCCCTGAGACAGCACTACGCCACGGGCGCCGCGAGCCACGCGTCGATATCGGCCTTCCACGCCGCCTTGCGCGTCGGCGAGGCCAGTGACGCGTCGATAGAGGACTGCGCCAGGCCCGCCAGGGCCTCGTCGGACAGCCCGAACACGTCGCGCGCGACCTCGTACTGGGCGACCAGGCGTGAACGGAACAGCAGGGGGTCGTCGGCAGCCAGCGCAATACGAGCCCCCGCCGAGATCAGCGTCGGCAGCGGCACCTGCGAAAAGTCTGTGTACACGCCCAGGTGCACGTTCGACGTTGGGCACACCTCCAGGGCGATGCCCGCATCCACGACGGCCTTCAGCAGATCCGGGTCCTCGCTGGTGCGCACCCCGTGCCCGAGGCGGGCGGGCGCCAGAGCGGAGACGACCTCGCGCACGGAGGACGGGCCCAGGAGCTCGCCGCCGTGCGGAACACCCACGAGCCCGGCGCGGCGCGCGATGCGGAACGCGGGGGCAAACGAGGCCGTGGAGCCCACGCGCTCGTCGTTCGATAGGCCAAAAGCAACCACGTCGCCGGGGCCATCCCCGGCAGACGACGCGGCCAGGCGCGCGAGCGTGCGCGCATCCAACGGGTGCTTCATGCGCGACGCCGCGACGATCACCCCGATGTCGACGCCGGTATCGCGCGAGGCTGCTCGGGCCTCGTCGATGATGATTTCCAGAGCCGGGGTGATGCCGCCGACGTAGGGCGCGTAGGACGTGGGGTCGGCCTGAATCTCCATGCGCACCGAGCCTTCGGCGGCGTCGTCCTCGGCGGCCTCGCGGATGAGGCGGCGCATCGCGGCCTCGGAGCGCACGAGGTGACGCGCGGAATCGTAGGCGCGCTGGAAACGGAACCACCCGCGCCCGTCGGCCGGCATGGAGGCCGCGTCGATGTGCAGCAGGTGAGGGGGCAGGCGCACGCCCTGCGTGCGCGCCATCTCCACCATCGTGGTGGGCCGCATGGCACCCGTGAAGTGCAGGTGCAGGTGGGCCTTGGGGAGGGTCGCGAGGTCACGCCTGCCCGGTGGGGTGGGGCGCGGGGCCGTCAGGTTAGGGACAGCGGGCGCTTCCACGGCCTAGTGCTCCCCGAGCCAGATGATGATGTCGCGGATCAGGCCGGGGCCCTCGGGCTCGTTGAGGAGCTCGTGGTAGGCGCCGTCGACGATGCGCAGGTGGATGTCGGCGTCGGGGTGCGCCGCGCGTGCCCCGCGCACGAGCTCGCGTGAACCGCGCAGGTCCGCCATCAGGTCGTTCGAGCCGTGCATGACCAGGGTCGGGGTGGTTAGGCGATGCGCGTGCGCGATGACCTCGTCGCCCTGAATGATCATGGTCGCGCCCGTCAGGATCGGCACGCCGCCCTTGTAGGTCAGTGGGTCCGCGTCGAAGTCACGCTGGACCTGCGGGTCGCGCGATAGGGGAGAGACCTCCATGTCGGACGCGCCCTTCGCCACGACGAGGCCGGGGCGTAGCCGGGCGATCGGCAGCAGCCTGCGCGCCTGGGACGGGGAGACGCGGGGGAGGGGGCGCAGCGCGGGCGCGGACAGGACCGTGCCGCGCAGCCGCGTCGGGTCGAGGATCGTGGAGGCGGCCGCGATGATGCCGCCCATCGAGTGTCCGAAC
>CAKMQM010000246.1:0-3037 GCA_927911615.1 uncultured Xylanimonas sp. | reverse complement strand
CGATCCCTCAGCCTGGCCGCCGGCGCTTCGAATCCGGCGCCCTCGACATGGACTCCTACGGCACCGTGCGAGAGACCGTCTGCGGGCTGCCCGTCATGGGCGCCTCCGGACAGCTCCTGCACGCCGACTTCTGGGGCGAGGACCAGCCCCTCTTCCTCTCAGGACTCGCCGTCGACGACAACATGCGCGTCCTGAACGAGGAAGGCGTGCCCGTGTGCCCGAACCTGTACGCGGCAGGAGGCAACCTGGCCGGCGCCACCCGCTGGCGTGAAAAGAGCGGCGAAGGAATCGCGCTGGCCAGCGCGCTCGCGGCCGTCGACTCGATCGTGGAGGAACTGAAATGACCCTCAAAATGTCAACGCTGATGGGACCGGGCGTGGAGGAAGAGGACGTCTTCGCCCTGAGTGGTGACGCCGCGCTGCGCGCGAGCCTCGACTCCTGCGTCAAGTGCACGATCTGCGAGACCCAGTGCCCCGTCATGCGTGTCACCGACCTGTTCGCCGGCCCCAAGTACTCCGGCCCGCAGGCCGAGCGCTTCCGCAAGGACGGGCAGATGGTGGACAAGTCCATCGACTACTGCTCCTCGTGCGGCACCTGCTCGCTCGTGTGTCCCCAGGGCGTGAAGGTCACCGAGATCATCCACCACCGCCGTACCGCCATGAAGGAAGCGCACGGCATTCCGCTGCGCGACCGCCTCATTGGGCGCACCTCTCTGATCGGCACCATGATGACCCCGGTCGCCCCGATCGCGAACTGGGCGCTCGACGTCAAGCCGATTCGCCTGGCGATGGAGGCTGTCATCGGCGTGCACCGCTCGGCACCCATGCCGCGCGCGTATGGTCGCACCTTCGAGTCCTGGTTCAAGAAGCACACGCCGCTGCCGAACTCCGGCACGCGCGGCCAGGTGATCTTCTTCCACGGATGCGCCGGCCAGTACTTCGAGGTCGAGACCTCGATTCACTCGGTCATGGTGCTCGAGCACCTGGGTTACGAGGTCCTAGTTCCCAAGCACGGCTGCTGCGGCCTGGCCCTGCAGTCCAACGGTCTGTACGACGACGCGCGCAAGTACGTCTCGAAGCTGACCAACGACCTGCGCAGCGTCAACCGCGATGCCCCGATCATCTCCGCGTCCGGCTCGTGCGGCGGCATGCTGCGTCACGAGGCCCACGAGATCCTCGAGATGGACACCCCCGGAGTTGCGCGACGTGGGTAGTCGCACGTGGGACATCAGCGAGTTCTTGCTGCACCTGTACGACAAGGGCGAGCTGGACACGAACTTCCAGCGTATCGACGTCACCATCCCGTACCACGCCCCCTGTCAGGTCAAGTCCCAGGGCCTGGGCAAGCCTGCGATCGAGCTCATGAGCCTGATCCCCGGCGTGACCGTCAAGGATTCCGAGCAGCCCTGCTGTGGTATCGCGGGCACGTACGGCATGAAGAAGGAGAAGTACGCGATCGCCCAGGCTGTGGGCGCCCCCGTCTTCGACTTCATCAAGCAGGTCAACGCCGAGCTGGCCGCGTGTGACACGGAGACGTGCCGCTGGCAGCTGCGCACGGCCACGGGCGCGAACGTCGTCCACCCGATCTGGCTGATCCACAAGGCCTACGGCCTGCCCAACGGCTGAGACGCCAGCGAGTATCCCCGGGCGCGCACGACGCTGTGTACCCGGGGATATTACTGTTGCCCTATGAGCAATTCTCGCCGCGTCGTCGTCACTGGAGCCTCCACCGGAATCGGGCAGGCCACCGCCCGTCTTTTGGCCGAGCGGGGGTGGAAGGTCGTTGCCGTGGCCCGGCGCCGCGAGCGCCTGGAGGCCCTCGCCGCCGAGATTGGTTGCGAATACTGGGCAGCCGACCTCACCGATGAGGCGCAGGTGGAGGAGATGGCCGCACACATCCTGGAGGGCGGCCCCGTGGATGCGGTCGTCAACAACGCCGGCGGAGCCATCGGCGTGGACCGGGTCGCGGAGGGAGATCCGGCCAGGTGGAGCGCGATGTTTGAGCGCAACGTGCTCACCGCCCTGCACTGCTCGCGCGCCTTCCTGCCGGGGATGCGCGAGCGCGGGGGAGACCTCGTTTTCCTGACCTCGACCGCCGCCCACGACACCTACCCGGGAGGCGGCGGCTACGTGGCCGCCAAGCATGCCGAGCGCATCATCGCGAACACGCTGCGTCAGGAGCTGGTGGGCGAACCCGTGCGCATCATCGAGATCGCTCCCGGTATGGTGCGCACCGAGGAGTTTTCCCTCAACCGCCTCGGTTCCCAGGAGGCCGCCGACCGCGTCTACGAGGGCGTTGCCGCCCCTCTCGTCGCCGATGATGTCGCCGAGGCGATCGTGTGGACCCTGGAGCGTCCCTCCCACGTCAACATCGACTCGATGATCGTGCGTCCGGTGGGTCAGGCGACGAATACGCTTGTGGCCAGGAAAGCCGCACAGTAGAGCCCGCGCGCTAACAGCATAGGGACGAGGCCGGGGACACTCGCGCGATGGGGTGCGCGTCTCGTCCCCGGCCTCGGGTCTGTGTCACTCGCTCCAGGCGAGGATGGCGTGTTTGCCGCCGGCAATGCCCGTGACCTTTGTCAGCTGACAAATAAATCAAACCTCAAAAGGTGATGTGCGACACCCGTTATTTCATAGCGTTTTCATAGTCTCGCCATAACGTCCGCTTATGTGTTGCTCCTAATCTGCGAAGCAATGATGCACAAATCAGCAGAAAGGAGCGTCCCCATGGCGGACGACAACAAGAACCTGGCAGGTGACACCGAGCGCACTTCGATCCTGCCCCAGTCGGAGGCGCAGGCCGCGGAGCAGACCGAAGTCCTGCCCACGCACGCGTCTCAGGCGGAAACGGCGCAGATGCCTCCCGTCGCCCAGGAGGAAACCAGCAATGCGTTTGCTGGTACGCCCCTGGAGTCGGTCGCGCACTCTTCTTCCGACGAGCATTCGCAGGACGAGGCCGTGGCGGCTAGCGCCGCGACAGTCGAGCCTGCAACGAAGAAGACCTCGTGGGGCAAGCGCGCGGCCATCGCCGGCGC
>CAKMQM010000245.1:0-6610 GCA_927911615.1 uncultured Xylanimonas sp. | reverse complement strand
GGTGAGGAGTTATCGTCATCCTGACATAAACAAGTGGTTCGCCACCCAACCAAGGAGTCATCATGGGAACCCTTCGCCACCACCCCTTCCTCATCCGCTACCAGGGCGGCGCCGGCGATCACGTCGTCCAGATCCGCGCCGGACGCACGATCCGATCCGGCGTGGGCCAGTCCTTCTGGCTGCGAGCCGGCCGCTGCGCGCTCGCGGAGGTGCCCACCGCCAACCGCGCCCACAGCTTCCTCGTGCAGGCGACCACCGCGGATCAGCAGAACATCAACGCGCAGGTTGCCATCACCTACCACATCGAGGACGCAGAAGCCGCCGCCGCGCACTACGACTTCGGGCTCTACCCGCGCGAAGCGGGAGCAGACGCCCAGGGCCTGTGGCAGATCGATGAGACCGTCACCCGCATCGCCTTCTCCGCCCTGGCCTCGGCAATCGGCGAAATGACCCTCTCCGACGCCATTTCCGGATCCCTCGAACGGGTCGGACGCGTGCTGACCCAAGCCTTCGCGGAGGATACTCAGCTGCGCGCCACCGGCGTTGCCGTCGTCGACGCGCGCCTGCTGAGCCTGCGCCCCGACGAGGGAGTCGAATCCTCCCTGCGCGCCCCTCTCCTCGAGCAACTCCAGGCCGAGGCCGACCGCGCCCTCTACGAACGCCGAGCGCTCGCGGTCGAACGCGAGTCCCAGATCTCCGCAAACGAGATGCAATCCAAGCTCGACCTGGCCCGCAAGCGTGCCGACCTCGTCGACCAGGAAGGCCATAACGCCAGGCGTGAAGCCGAAGAGAAGGCCGCGGCGGACGCTATTGAGGTCGAAGCGGAAGCGCGCCGTATCACCGAAAAAGCCAAGGCGTACGAGGTCGACTGGAACACCGCGGGCCGCGCCCGCATCGCCAACGACGCCGCCTACATCCAGGCGCTCGCGCAGGCCGGGCCCGAGGTGGCGCGTGCCCTCGCGCTGAAGGAAATGGCGAAGAACATGCCGTCCTTCGGGAACATCACCATCACCGCCGATGTGCTCAGCGATCTTGTCGCTGCCTTCACCGGCTCCGCAAAGGCGGGACAGTAGTCATGCGCCGCCGCGCCGTCATCGTCCGACGCCCCACCGAGTTCGACGAGCTCATGGACCGCTACTCCACGCGCGGCCAGGTCGAATTCGTCCTGCGCAGCCGCGGGCGCACCCTCGAGTCTGTCGAGCGTGCGCACGAGTCTCACGTGGCCGCCCTGGCTCGCGTGCGGGCGGGCATCCCGGACGGGTGGGCGAGCGCCGACGTGGAGCGTGACTCCCTATCGCGCTTCCTTTTCGCCCCCGAGGACGTCATCGTCGTCGTGGGACCCGACGGTCTGGTCGCCAATGTTGCCAAGTATGCGGGCGACCAGGCCGTGGTCGGCGTCAACTCGGTCCCTCAGTCGAACGCCGGCGTGCTCGTCCGATGCACTCCCGACCAGGGGGTCGCGGCCCTCGGTCGTATCGACGCGGGCGGCGACCTGCGGGTGGACCAGCTGACCATGGTGCGGGCAACTGCCGACGACTCGCGCACGCTCACCGCCCTCAACGAGGTATTCGTTGGGCACCCGAGCCACCAGAGCGCCCGCTACGAACTGTCCCTTGGAATCCGTGTGGAGCGACAGTCCTCCTCGGGCGTCGTCGTCTCCACCGGGACCGGGGCGACTGGGTGGGGAGCATCCCTCAAGCGCGGCCGCCGCATGGGGGATCTGCCCGCTCCGACCTCGCGCTCGCTCGCGTGGTTCGTGCGCGAGGCGTGGCCCTCGCCCTTCACCGGCGTCGAGTACACCGAGGGGATCCTGGACGAGGACGAAGACCTCGGCCTCGTCGTTGCCTCCGAATCGCTCGTGCTGTTCGGCGATGGCATGGAGTCCGACCGGCTGACCCTGACGTGGGGCCAAAGCGTGCGGATTTCGCGCGCCCCGCGCGCGCTGTCCCTCGTCGACCCCGCTGGGCTGGGGGAGGGCTGAGGCCCTGAGTGTGCGTGCGGCGTTCTGGATAGGTTACGGAGTTCTGGATAGGTTACGGAGTTCTGGATAGGTTACTAAGCTATCCAGAAGAGTTTTTCCTAGCCAGAACAACGTTTTCCTATCCAGTTCCGTACGTGTGTGCTGCTGTGGCGCAGGGGAACGCCCACAGTGCTCTCTGTTTCTTGTCGAAACAGTTGGGGTGCGCCCGATTGCTCTGCGGCTACGTGCTACTCGTGCATACACCTCGTTCACTCTGTTGGGGATGTCCGAGAGCATGTTGAGGGGCCTCTGATGACATCGTGCAGGGCAGTGGTGCAGTGCAAGGCGTGCATACGCGGATAGGTTACGAACATGCGGATAGGTTATGAAGATGCGGATAGGAAAATAAGCTATCCGCATGCGCACAACCTATCCGTATGCGCACAACCTATCCGCATGTGGGCAGGGGAGGGGGCGCCTGTGTGTTGGGGCCGTGGCCTGTGAGTGAATCCCGTGCGCCAACGCCTACGCAGGCAGAACACCCCGCGCGCGCAACTCGGCCATGACCTGGTCGAACGTGCGGGCGACCGGATTGCGGATGATCAGATCCGCGTGTGCGTCGGCCGAGGTCGGGGTGGCGTTCATGAGCACCAGGTGGTCCCCGGAGAAGTAGTTGATGAGGCCAGCTGCCGGGTAGACCACGAGGGATGTGCCCGCCACGATCAGCACGGATGCTCGCGCGATGGCGGACACGGCGGCCTCGATGACGCCCTGGTCGAGGGCCTCGCCGTACATAACGATGTCGGGGCGCATCTGCGAGGTACACGAGGGGCACGCGGGCACTGGATCCCCGTCAACCGTGATGGCATCCCCTAATGACGCGACTGCCCCGCAGCTCGTGCACACGAGCCGCTCCCAGTTGCCGTGCAGCTCCCACACGGTGCGCGACCCGGCCCGCTGGTGCAGGCCGTCGATATTCTGCGTGATCACCGCGTCCAGGCGCCCCGCGGCCTCCAGAGACGCCAGCGCCCTGTGCGCGCCGTTGGGCTCCACGGGACGGTAGATCTCGTGGAACCACTCCCAGTAGGCCTGCGGGTGCCGCTCAAAGAAATCGATGCTCAACACCGTCTCCAGGGGAATCTCCCGCTCCTGAAAGTAGAAGCCGTTCGCCCCGCGAAAGTCCGGGATGCCAGACTCGGTGGACACGCCCGCGCCGCCGAAAAACACGGTCGATGGGGAAGCAGCAATCCAGTCCGCCAGGGTCGAAACATCGTCGTTCATGAGGGCCTCCTCGCTCGCGCTACATTCCCAGGATACGCCCGAGGCCGGGGCCCCACGTGGGAACCCCGGCCTCGAACGAACCTGAGAATCAGGCGAAGGTCAGCGCCTGGCGGGCGATCGCCAGCTCCTCGTTGGTCGGGTAGACGACGAGGGTGACGGCCGAGTCGGGAGCGGACACGATGCGCGGCTCCTTGATGCGGCCCTTGTTGGCCTCGACGTCGATCTTGACGCCGAAGGGGGCGAGGGCCTCGGCCAGCTCGCGGCGCACGTCGTCGTCGTTCTCGCCGATGCCGGCGGTGAAGGTGATGACGTCCAGGCCGCCGAGCTCAGCGGCGTAGGAACCCACGTACTTGAGCAGGCGATTGATGTATACGTCCATGGCGGTACGGGCGCGCTTGGAGGCCTCGGGATCGGAGGTGTTGTTGATGACCTCCCACACGGAGCGCATGTCGGACTCGCCGGTCATGCCCTTCATGCCGGACTTCTTGTTGAAGAGGGTGTCGACCTCGTCGACGCTCATGCCGGCGACGCGCTGCAGGTGGAACACGACGGCGGGGTCGATGTCGCCGGTGCGGGTGCCCATCATGAGGCCCTCGAGGGGGGTCAGCCCCATGGAGGTGTCGATCGGCTTGCCGTTCTTGACGGCGGAAGCGGACGCGCCGTTGCCCAGGTGCAGGACGATCTGCTTGAGGTCGTCGCGGCCCAGCATCTTGGAGATTTCCTGGGAGACGAACTGGTGGGAGGTGCCGTGGGCGCCGTAGCGGCGCACCGAGTACTTCTCGGCGGTCTCGGTCTCGAGGGCGTACAGGGCGGCCTTGTCGGGCAGCTGCTGGAAGAACGCGGTGTCGAAGACTGCGACGTGGGGGACGTCGGGCATGAGCTCGCGCGCCACGTCGATGCCCTTGAGGTGGGCGGGGTTGTGCAGCGGAGCCAGCGGGCACAGCTCTTCGATCAGGTTGCGGACCTCGTCGGTGATGAGGGCCGGGCCATCGAAGTAGCGGCCGCCCTGAACGACGCGGTGGCCGACGGCGAGGATGTGGGCCTCGGCCAGGGACGGACCCTCCGTGTCGAAGAGGCGCAGGACCTCACGCATGCCGACGGTGTGGTCGGGAACCGGGAGCTCTTCCTGGGTGACGGCGTCGCCATGCTCATGCTTGATGAGACCGGTGGTGTCGCCGATGCGCTCGACAATGCCCTTGGCGATGGCGTCGCCGGTTTCGGGGTCGACGAGCTGGTACTTGATGGAGGAGGAGCCGGAGTTAATGACGAGGACGGAGGACGAGGTCACGCGTTCGCCTTTCGTGTTGTGGGTTGGGTAAAAGAACGAGGCCGGGGCCCGTTTACGTTCAATGGTAACCGGACCCCGGGACCTCGGTCCCGTTCAGCCCTGGGCCTGGACGGCGGTCAGGGCGACGGTGTTGACGATGTCTTCGACGAGGGCGCCGCGCGACAGGTCGTTGACGGGCTTGTTGAGGCCCTGCAGGATGGGGCCGACGGCGAGCGCGCCGGAGGAGCGCTGGACCGCCTTGTAGCCGATGTTTCCGGCTTCCAGCTCGGGGAAGACGAAGACGGTGGCCTTGCCGGCGACCTCGGATCCGGGCAGCTTCTTGGAGGCGACGGCCTCGTCGACGGCTGCGTCGAACTGGATGGGGCCTTCGATGGCCAGCTCGGGGGCCTTCTCGCGGGCGAGGCGGGTGGCCTCGACGACGACGTCAACGTCCGGGCCGGACCCGGAGGTGCCGGTGGAGTAGGAGAGCATGGCGACGCGCGGGGTGACGCCGAACTGGGCGGCGGTGCGCGCGGAGGTCACGGCGATGTCTGCCAGCTGCTCGGCGGTGGGGTTGGGGTTGACGGCGCAGTCGCCGAACGCCCACACGCGGTCCTTCATCGCCATGAGGAAGATGGAGGAGACAACGGAGACGCCGGGGGCGGTCTTGATGATCTGGAAGGAAGGAACGATCGTGTGCGCGGTCGTGTGGGCAGCGCCCGAGACCATGCCGTCGGCGTCGCCCATGTGGACCATCATGGTGCCGAAGTAGGACACGTCGGTGACCTTCTCGCGGGCCTGCTCGAGGGTGACGCCCTTCTTGGCGCGCAGGCGCGCGAACTCCTCGGCGTAGCGCTCGAGGTAGGCGGGATCGTTCACGGAGACGACCTGGGCGGCGCTCAGGTCGAGGCCGAGCTCACCGGCGCGCTTGGCGACGTAGTCGGCGTCGCCCACGAAGGTGATGTCGGCGATGCCGGCGGCGAGGACCTGGGCGGCGGCCTGCAGGACGCGGTCGTCGTCGGGCTCGGGCAGGACGATGCGCTTGCGGTCGGCGCGTGCGCGCTCGATGAGGTCGGCCTGGAAGGCGAGCGGGGTGACGGCGGTGGGGGCGGCGGTTGCCCGCAGGGTGGCCGCGGCCTCGTCGCCCAGCGGCAGGGTCAGGACGGGGACGTCGGCCTGAAGCGCGGGGGCGCCACCGGTCAGGACGACGGCGACGACGGAGGCGGCAGCAGCCTTGGCGCGCAGGCGGGCGGCGGCGATCTCTTCGGTGAGGAGCTCGGCGCTGGCGCCCTCGGCGTCGAAGGCGAGGATGACGCCGGCGCGGGGTGGAGGCGGGCGAGGTTCAGGTTCCAGGCCACGTGGTCGAAGGCGCGGTTCGAGGCCTCACGGGCGGGGGCGATGAGCGCGTCGTCGCCGGCGGCGCGGACAGCTTCGACCGCGGCGGGCAGAGCGGAGGCGGGACGGAGGGCGGCGTCGGTAGCCGTCGTGCCGGCCAGGGCGTCGACGGTGGCGACGCCGAGAACGCGGGCCAGCTCGTCAGTAGCGAGGGCGGCTGCCTCCGACGAACCGGGGGCGACGACAATAAAGCGGGACACTCGAATGCTCCTTTGATGCGAGAAATATGTTGCGGGTCTCAGGGACCTTTGGACCAATACTAAACCCGCGTGACCCTTATTCCTATTCTTTTGAAAAGACGAGGCCGTGGTTGGCTTGGTGGGACGCAGGTGAGCGCGCGCATGATCACAAGCGCTCGTGCGATAGGGTAGGGGCGTGAATAACGAGGAAAGAACGCGCGCGCACGAGTGGGTGCGTGGCTTGGCGCTGCCCTGAGTGCGCTCGGCGTTCTTGGCGTCATCGCGCTGGCCGTGAGCGATCATCGCCATCGCGCGGTCCTGCTCATGGTCGCTGTCCTCGTTGGCATGGGTGCTCTGCGTCTGTGGACGCCGGGACGGCCCTGGTTCGCGTCGCGAGCCCGCCTCATGGATGTTGCTGTGTACGTGATCCTCGCCGCGATTATTTGGTGGTTTGCCCCGTACGTGTCGACGCTTGCGGTGCGTTAAATCCGCGGAAAATGGCCGTTGGGCCGGGGCAATGCCGTCGCT
>CAKMQM010000244.1:0-6326 GCA_927911615.1 uncultured Xylanimonas sp. | reverse complement strand
CTTACCCAGGCGCACGATACGCCATCTGGCGCGTCAGGTCGGCGAGGCGGGTGCGACCGTCCTCGCCGACGGTCGCGTCGGCGACGAGCAGTCGGATTGAGTTTGTTCCACAGTCAACTGGCAGCTACGCGGGTCATCGCTTCGTTTCTCGTGTATGTCGTCCCGGACGAGGCCGGGGCTAGCTTCGGTGGGCGCGGTCAGCAGGAGCAGCGCGCGGTCGAAAAGAGACCGCGTTCCTCCAGCATTGCGAGTGCCCGGTCTCCGATGGGGTTCACGCCGGGACCCGCGGCCAGGGAATGGCCGACGAGGGCGTGCAGGCACTTGACGCGCGTGGGCATTCCGCCGGCGCTCACACCCGAAATCTCCGGAACGTCACCCAGGGTCAGGCGCGCCTGAATATAGGCCTCGTGGGCGCGCGCATAGGCGGCGCGCAGCTCCTCATCGGCGGCGAGGTCCTCGTTGAGGGTCTCCATGACGTGCTCGGCCTCAAGCGTGGAAGCGCCCTTCACGGCCGCCGGGTGCGTCAGGTAGTAGGTCGTGGGGAACGGCGTCCCGTCAGGCAGGCGCGGCGCGGTGGCCACGACCGTGGGCCGACCGCACACGCAGCGCGCAGCGATACCAACGACCCCTCGGGGCACGCGGCCCAGCTGGGAACGCAGGACCTCTAGGTCCTCTTCAGTGGCGTCGGTGGTGTTAACGAGGCTCATTCTCCGCTTTCTTGGCTGGTTGTGGGGGCCTGACCCGACTGGCTGGTCTCAGCCGACGGGATAGGCGTCGCGCTCGGCGGCTGGTCCGCCTTCCCCACTAGGATACCGAGCTGCTGTACCCAGGGGCGCGCCGGTCCGGTGGAAGCAGCTGCGGCCGCCAGCGCCGAGTCCTGGTATTGCGGCCCCGGATCCACGACCGTGTATTGGGTCTCACCGGGGCGAACGAATCCGAGGCGCTCGCGCGCCTGCGTGGAGATGTAGTCGGGGTCATTCCACAGGTCGAGCTGACGCTGCATGTCGGCGTTCTTCTGCTGTTGCTCGGCGACCTGCGTCTTGATCTGCGCGAGTTCACGCTCCTGCTGCCACCACTGGTAGAGGCTGGGCACCAGCATGACCGACAGAATCGCGGCGACGATCAGGACGACGAGAAGTCGCGTGGACACGTCGAGGCCACCGATGGACAGGACCGAGGAGCCCTCCGCGGCGGGGCGCACAAACGAAGAACGCGACGCGCCCTTCTCAGCGCCCTTATTCCTGCGGAAAAAGCTGCGCTTTGCGCCCTCATTCTTCTGCGCACCCCGCGCCGACTTCTGGCGCTTCGCCGACACCTCGTCCCCTTTCGAGGACTTCGCGGCCTTCGCAGCCGCCCTGCGCTGGCGCGACTTTTCCGCGTTAATCTCACGCGTCGTACGCGCTGCCTCCGAAGCGGAGGAGCGACGACGCCGAAGAGGGGCGGGAAGAAGGACGACGCTAGCCATTCTTCTATCGTGCCCTAAGTTGACCTCTTTGGCTCAACCCCACGCCGAAAAAACTCCGCGCGACCCTTTCGGGCCCGCGCGGAGCTATGCGGCTAGTTGCCTAGGCTCACTTGAAGCGAGGGAAGGCAGAGCGGCCGGCGTAAACGGCGGCCTCGCCCAGCTGCTCCTCGATGCGCAGCAGCTGGTTGTACTTGGCAACGCGCTCGGAACGAGCGGGAGCACCGGTCTTGATCTGGCCGGAGTTTGGTGGCGACGGCCAGGTCGGCGATCGTGGTGTCCTCGGTCTCGCCGGAGCGGTGCGAGGTCATCGAACGGTAGCCGTTGCGGTGCGCTTCCTCGACGGCGTCGAGGGTCTCGGTCAGCGAACCAATCTGGTTCACCTTGACGAGCAGCGCGTTCGCGGCGCCCAGCTCGATGCCCTTCTTCAGGCGAGCGGGGTTGGTGACGAACAGGTCGTCGCCGACGAGCTGCACGCGGCCGCCGATCTCGGAGGTCAGGGCCTTCCAGGCGTCCCACTCGTCCTCGGACAGCGGGTCCTCGATGGAGACCAGCGGGTAGTTCGAGATGAGCTTCTCGTAGTACTCCACCATGTAGTCGGTCGAGCGGCCTTCGCCCTCGAACTGGTACAGGCCGTCCTTGAAGAACTCGGAGGAGGCAACGTCCAGGGCCAGGGCGACGTCCTCGCCCGGCTTGAAGCCGGCCTTCTCGATCGCGGAGACGATCAGGTCCAGGGCCTCAGCGTTGGAGTCCAGGTTGGGGGCGAAGCCGCCCTCGTCGCCCAGACCGGTGGACAGGCCGCGCTCCTTCACGACGCCCTTGAGCGTGTGGTAGACCTCGGCGCCCCAGCGCAGAGCCTCACGGAAGGAGGGAGCGCCGATGGGGGCGATCATGAACTCCTGGATGTCAACGTTGGAGTCCGCGTGGGAGCCACCGTTGAGGATGTTCATCATGGGGACGGGCAGGACGTGAGCGTTGGGGCCGCCCAGGTACTTGTAGAGGGGCAGGTCCGCGTACTTTGCGGCAGCCTTGGCGACGGCGAGGGAGACGCCGAGGATGGCGTTCGCGCCGAGCTTGCCCTTGTTGGGGGTGCCGTCCAGGTCGATCATGGCCTGGTCGATGTAGCGCTGATCGTCAGCTTCCTCGCCGATGAGCTCGGGGGCGATCTGCTCGACGACGGCGTCAACGGCGTCCTGGACGCCCTTGCCGAGGTAGCGGCCCTTGTCGCCATCGCGACGCTCGACGGCCTCGAACGCGCCGGTAGACGCGCCGGAGGGAACGGACGCGCGCGCAGCGGTGCCGTCCTCGAGGACGACCTCGACCTCAACGGTCGGGTTACCGCGCGAGTCGAGGATCTCGCGTGCACCAATGCCTTCAATAACTGCCACGTCATTCTCCAATCGATGTTGTTGCGTGGAAGCGGTCAGTACAACGGTAATACGGACCGCCATATGTGGTCACCCCCGGCGAGGGGGACGTTGTGGTTTTTGGGGCTGTCAACCCCGGTTGTGTGCCCGGACAAGCGACATTAGTCCCTGCCAGAGGCGCTGTGAGCGAATACTCACAAGGCTCACTGGGCGCTGCCACCCAGGAGCGCGGCCGTGGGATCATCCTTGGCTCCAGATACGGCGTCACCAAAGAGGGGCATGGTCGGTGCCTGGCCTCCACCCAGGGTGGGCTGCGAGAAACGCGGGTTGATCTGCGCATTCGCTGCGTCGCGAGCCTGTTCGAAGGCCTCGTTCATGGCGGGCACGGCCGCCGGGTTCATCTGAGCGAACTGGCTGAGCTGCTGATTCAGGAGCAGGGAACGCACGGTCGCTCGCGTGCCGCGCCCGATCGCGGGCACCTGAGCACCGGTCTGCGTCGCAATCCGCTCGATAGCCTGGTCGACTTGCTCGTCGGTCATACTGATGCCCACTGAGTCAGCCACTGCGACGAGCTGCGGTTCGTTCATGAGGCTGGCGCGCACCTCGTACGCGCCGATGGAGGACTGCCCGGCCGTCACTGCGACGATCTGGCTCACCGCCTCGTCAACTTCCGCGATGCTGTAGTTGCCGTTGTTGGTGATGACGGCAGCGCCGGGATGGGCGGAGCATGCCCCCATTCCCAGTCCTGCGGCCACAATCAGGGCGGCGGTGGCGAGCTGGCGTGTGTAGCGCACGAGCATTCCTTCCTCAGATGTGTTGCGACGCAATAGGACCAGTGTATTCCACCACAGGCACTACTCGCCAAAAGGCACAAGAATCTTGGTCACCAAAGTCTCCACCCACTCCAGGAGCGGGCCGTCGGTGAGCGAGGAACCGCCGACTCGCGAGGTGAGCGGCAGCGGCACGAGGACCTGGCGAACGGCGGCTTTGATGACCGTTCCGGGGTGCAGACGCTTGAGGCGCATGACCTGGGAATCGCGCAGTTCGACGGGTGAGACTCGCAGGTACTTGCCCTGCGTGACGATCTCGGTAATCCCCGCGCGGCGCACGATCTCGCGCAGCCGTGCGACGGCGAAGAGCAGGTCGACCTGAGGCGGGATGGGACCGTATCGGTCGACGAGTTCCTCGCGCACATCCGCTTCCTGTTCGGGCGTGGCGATGGCTGCAATCTTGGCGTAGACCTCCAGGCGCAGGCGTTCGCCGCGCACGTAGCCGTCGGGAATGTGCGCGTCGACCTGCAGGTCCATGCGCACGTCGGTCTTTTCGGTGGGAGCGTCGCCTCGGTAGGCGGCGACAGCGTCGGAGACCATGCGCACGTAAAGATCGAATCCGACGCCCTCGACGTGGCCGGACTGGGCCCCACCCAGGAGGTTTCCAGCGCCTCGAATCTCAAGGTCGCGCTGGGCGACGGCCAGGCCGGCCCCCAGCTCGGTGTTCGCGGCGATCGTCTTGAGGCGCTCGTGCGCGGTCTCGGTGAGCGCCTTATCGCCGGGGTAGAAGAAGTACGCGTAGGCGCGTTCGCGGCCTCGTCCGACGCGCCCGCGCAGCTGGTGGAGCTGAGACAGGCCGAAGGTGTCGGCGCGATCCACGATGAGCGTATTCGCGTTGGAAATGTCCAGGCCGGTTTCGACGATGGTCGTACACACGAGGACGTCGAACTCGTGGTTCCAGAAGTCCTGGATGACGGCCTCGAGCTGGTGCTCGTTCATCTTTCCGTGGGCCGTGCGCACGCGCGCCTCGGGAACCAGCTCGGTGATGTGGGCGGCGACCGAGGAGATCGAGTCGACGCGGTTGTGCACGTAGAAGACCTGGCCGTCGCGCAGGAGCTCGCGGCGGATCGCGGCGCTGACCTGGGCGTCCGTGTAGGCGCCGACGAAGGTCAGGACCGGCTGGCGTTCCTCGGGCGGGGTCTGGAGGATCGACATCTCGCGGATGCCGGAGATCGCCATCTCGAGCGTGCGCGGGATAGGCGTGGCCGACATCGACAGGACGTCGACGTCAGTACGCAGGGCCTTGAGCGTCTCCTTGTGCTCGACGCCGAAGCGCTGCTCCTCGTCGATGATGACAAGGCCGAGCTTCTTGAACGAAACGGTGCCGGTCAGCAGCGAGTGGGTGCCGATGACCAGGTCGACCTCGCCCGAGGCCAGCCCCGCCTTGACCTCCTCGGTTTCCTTCGGGGTCGAGAAGCGCGAGAGCGTGCCGATGCGCACGGGGAAGCCCGCGTAGCGCTCGGCGAAGGTCTCCGCGTGCTGGGTGACCAGCAGGGTCGTGGGCACGAGGACGGCGGCCTGGTATCCGTCCTGGATGGCCTTGAAGGCGGCGCGCACGGCGATCTCGGTCTTGCCGTAGCCCACGTCGCCGGTGAGCAGGCGGTCCATGGGGACGGGCTTCTCCATGTCGGCCTTGACCTCGTCGATGGTGACGAGCTGGTCGGGGGTCTCGACGTAGGGGAAGGCGTCTTCGAGTTCGCGCTGCCAGGGCGTGTCGGGGCCGAAGGCGTGGCCCTTGGTCTGCTGGCGCACGGCGTACAGGCGGATGAGTTCCTTGGCAACCTCGTTGACGGCCTTCTTCGCGCGGGCCTTGGTCTTGGCCCAGTCGGCGCCGCCCATCTTGGTCAGGGAGGGCTCGTCGGATCCGGTGTACTTCGAGATCTGGTCCAGCGCGTCAGTGGGCACGAAGAGCCGGTCGGCGGGCTGGCCACGCTTGGAGGGCGCGTATTCGATGACCAGGTAGTCGCGCGTCGAGGCGGCGTCCCCGCGACCGATCGACCGGGAGACCAGCTCGATGAAGCGTCCGATGCCGTGCTGGTCGTGGACGATGTAGTCCCCGGGGTGCAGGGTCAGCGGGTCGACGCCCTTGCGCCTACGCGAGGGCATGCGCCGCATGTCGCGCGTGGACGCACCAGCTCGCCCGGTGAGGTCGCCTTCGGTGAGGATCGCGACCTTGAGGTGGGGTGCGACGAAACCGACGCCGGCCTGCGCGGTCGTAATGGTTACGAGGCCGGGGTCGGGGCGCGCTTCCACGTTGTCCGCGAGCGCGGCCGGGCACGAGGCATCGGTGAGGATGGAGCGGATGCGTCGACCCGGGCCGGGGCCTTCGGTGGTAACGACGATGCGCCAGCCGTCGCGGGCCAGGTCGGTGAGGTCGGCGGCTGCGCGGGCGAAGTCTCCGCGGTAGGGGTGCACGTCGCGGGCGCACGCGCATGAGGGTGGGCGAGACGACGACGGGGGGCGGGGCCGTCCGCGCATGGCGAGTCGGCCTCGTCAATCGCGGAGGCGAGGTCGGCGGGCGGCAGGTCGGTGAGTTCCCACCAGGGGCGCGTCCCACTCCCCCACAGGTCGGACAGGTCGAGGAACGAGGCCTTGGACGCCTCGAGCGGGGTGTCTGCTCCCCCGGCGGCCGGCGCTCCACGCGGCGGCGAGGAACTCCTCGGTTGT
>CAKMQM010000243.1:0-9197 GCA_927911615.1 uncultured Xylanimonas sp. | reverse complement strand
CCACTTTGCTGTTCGATTGTGGGCCACCCGAGCACATCATCGCGACCTTCACCCGCAGTCCATCGTGCACTCGATGGTGACGTGGTGTGACGGCGCGACGACTCTCCAAGCGTCGCCTCCGGATATGCGTCTGCCGATTGCGCTTGGGCTCACCTGGCCCGAGCGTCTCCAGGACGTCGAGAAGCCCCTGGCGTGGACGTCCGCGTCTGAATGGACGTTTGAGCCGGTGGACAACGAGACGTTCCCCGCGATCAACCTCGCGCGCTTCGCGGTCGCGGCCTCTGCGACGCATCCCGCGGTGCTCAACGCCGCGAACGAGGTGCTGGTTGACGCGTTTATCGCGGGGGAGGTGCCGTGGCTTGCGATCGTTGATACGGTGTCGAGCGTCGTGCATGAGCACGAGGGCGTCGCTGACCCCTTGTTGGAAGACATTGTGGCCGCACAGTGCTGGGCTGATCAGCGTGCGCGCGAACTCGTTCGCGCAGGCCAATGGAAGGATATGTGAGCGTGGGCTCAATCGTCGGTATCGTCGTTGTCGTTATCGGAATCTTGGCGTCGGTCGCCCTGCATGAGGTGGGGCATATGCTCCCGGCGAAGAAGTTCGGGGTGCTGGTCCCCGATTACGCGGTGGGTTTTGGTCCGGCGCTGTGGAAGAAGAAGATCGGCGACACGACCTATGCGCTGCGCGCGATTTTGCTGGGTGGCTACGTCAAGATCGTCGGCATGTACGCGCCGGCGCGTCCGGGCACTCGGCTTGTGGGTCGCGGCGGTAAGCCGACGCTCGCGCAGGAGGCCCGTGAGGCCTCGGCCGAGGAGATCCCCGAGGGCCAGGAACACCGCGCGTTCTACCGTCTGAGCGCCCCGAAGAAGATCGCGGTCATGCTTGGTGGCCCGCTCATGAATCTCCTGATCTGCATTGTCTTGTCGGCGGTGACGATGATCGGCATCGGTGCACCCACGGCCTCGCGCACGATTGCGGATGTGCCGGCCACGATCACGAGCGCTTCCGGTGAAGTTGCTTCTCCCGCCTACGAGGCAGGGGTCCGTCCCGGGGACACGGTCGTCGCGTGGAATGGGCAGCCGGTTGCCACCTTCGCGGAGCTGCAGCGCGCGGTTGGCGCCACCCAGGAGGGTGAGTCTGCCGTGCTGACGGTGGAGCGCGACGGTGCCACCGTGGACCTGAGTGTTTCGCCTGTGACGGGCTCGCAGGGGGCTCGCTTGGTGGGCGTGACGGCTGGATACGAGTACGTGTCGGCGTCTCTGGGCGATGTGGCAGCGGCGAACTGGCAGATGTTCACCGGGACGACGGCGGTCGTGACCCGGCTTCCGCAGGCGGTGTGGCAGGTGGGCCGGTCTGTGTTCACTGACGAAAGCGTGACTCCTCGGGTGTCGTGTCCGTCGTGGGCGTGGGGCGCCTGGCCGGTGAGGTGACGGGTGATTCGCAGGCGCTGGGTCTGCGCGACACGCGTCAGGTAGTTGCTGTGCTGCTGAGCCTCCTGGCGTCGCTCAACATGGCCCTTTTCGTCTTTAACCTGATCCCGTTGCCGCCGCTGGACGGCGGGCACATTCTCGGGGCGATCTACGAGGGCGTGCGCCGAACGGTGGCCCGCGTGCGTGGGGCGGAGGATCCCGGCCCGGCGGACACGGCTCGCCTCGTTCCCGTTACCTGGGTCGTCGGCGGCCTGCTCGTCGCGATGAGCGTTATTTTGATCGTTGCAGACATCGTGAAGCCGGTGTCGCTCGGCTGAGCGCCGGCACGTCACACATATCTGCCCGAAAAGCGACTCTGACCACGCGTTCGTGGTCCGTGTGGGAAGGAAGGCCACTGTGCGCGATAATGACACGGTGAGTGAAATCAATCTTGGTATGCCCGAAGTCGCGGCGTCGCCGTTCCCGCGCAAGCAGACGCGTCGCATCATGGTGGGGGACGTTCCGGTGGGCGGTGGCGCGCGGGTCTCCGTCCAGTCCATGACGACGACGAAGACGCACGACATCGGTGCGACGCTCCAGCAGATCGCCGAGCTGACGGCCGCCGGCTGCGACATCGTTCGCGTCGCCTGCCCGACGGATAAGGACGCGGACGCGCTGCCGATCATCGCCAAGCAGTCGCGTATCCCGGTGATCGCCGACATTCACTTCAAGCCGAAGTACGTGTTCCAGGCGATCGAGGCCGGCTGTGGCGCCGTGCGTGTGAACCCGGGCAACATCCGCAAGTTCGACGACCAGGTGAAGGACATCTGCAAGGCGCCTCCGATCACGGCGTGTCGCTGCGCATCGGCGTGAACGCAGGATCGCTCGATCCTCGACTGCTGAAGAAGTACGGTCGCGCCACGCCCGAGGCTCTCGTCGAGTCGGCGATCTGGGAAGCCTCGCTGTTCGAGGAGAACGACTTCCACGACTTCAAGATCTCGGTCAAGCACCACGACGTGCTCACCATGATCCAGGCCTACCGCATGCTGTCCGAGGCGGGGGACTGGCCGCTGCACCTGGGCGTCACCGAGGCCGGTCCCGCCTTCCAGGGCACGATTAAGTCCGTGTCCGCTTTCTCGGTGCTCCTGGCCGAGGGTATCGGTGACACGATCCGCGTCTCCCTGTCCGCCCCTCCCGTTGAGGAGATCAAGGTGGGCACGAAGATGCTGGAGTTCATGGGTCTGCGCGAGAAGACTCTCGAGATCGTCTCGTGCCCGTCGTGTGGTCGCGCCCAGGTGGACGTGTGGACGCTCGCTGAGGACGTCACCGAGGGCCTGAAGGACCTGACGGTCCCGCTGCGCGTGGCCGTGATGGGCTGCGTCGTGAACGGCCCGGGCGAGGCGCGCGAGGCCGACCTGGGTGTCGCCTCCGGCAATGGCAAAGGCCAGATCTTCATTCGCGGCGAGGTCGTCGAGACCGTTCCCGAGGACCAGATCGTCGAGACCCTGATCCGCCGCGCGAACGCCCTCGCCGAGGAGCTGGGCCTTGAGCCGGGTTCCGGAAGCGTCGAGGTTGCCCCGATCACCGCCCCGGAGGTCAAGCTTCCGGGCATCGACTTCTGAGTTGTTGATAAGGACTATCGCATGCGTATTCGCACTCTTGCTGCTCTGTCCCTCGTCGCCGGCGCGTGTGCCGTTGCGGCTACCGGCTTTCCTCGTCGCATCGGCCTGACGGCCTCGCAGGCGGACGTGTCGCTCCCGGGAGATCTCATCCTGCCCGGCGCGAATGTTGTGGTTGATCGCGGCATCGCGATCGACGCGCCCGCGTCCGTCGTGTGGGATGTCCTCGGCCACGTGTTTGAGCCGGAGGACGAGTCGACGATCATTGATATCGAAGACGAGGACCACATCCTCATGCGCGTCGCACCTCCGGCTGCCCCCGAAGGTGCCGAGGCCTCGGGAACCTGCGTCATCGCTCTGCTGCCGCTGTCTCCCTCGCGCACGCTTCTGCATATCCGTGAGCGCCACGAGGCGCAGGGACGCGACCGCGCGCTTGCGTGGGCGGGCGTCACAGCCGAGTCGCTGTCCTCGCTGTCGATGCTGCGCGATCTGCGCGATGCATGCGTCGGCGGGCTCCTTGATGCCTGATTAGTCTCGTTCCCGCCGTTTCGGTTGGACATTACTCCCCGTTGGTGTTGTAGTATCGGCCTGTACGCAACGCCAACGGGGATGTTGCATTGTCCGAAGGGGGACGCATGGTCGCCAACTCCACTGCTCTGATCGCACTGGTCGGTCTCGTCATCGCATCCGTGTGGGCGTGGGCGTGGCTCGGTTTCGGCGCGAGCGCCCGACGTATGGCGGTGCGCCTGGAGATCGGCGGCGGTAGCGCGGCTGGTGAGATGTCAGCTCTGGTGTGGCCCCTCATGCCTTTCCTCTCCCTCCTGTGGTTCCTGACGGGGGATCTGATGGCCCGTGAGGCCTCGGGCTTCGCCACGGCAGGCACCTGCATGCTCATCGCTCTTGTTCTTGCTGCGATGGTCGGCGTCGCCGTGCGTGCCCTGTACCTGGGTGGGCTCCCCGCGTGGGCGTACCCGGGCTGGATGGCTCGCCGCTACTACGCCTCACACCCGGGCGCTCGTGAGCGTGAGCTCGGTGCCCGCGCGGTCATCTGAGGGCGTTGCTGACACCTCGATGAGGGGCTCCACGGCTGTGCCGGTGGCCCCAGGGCCTTCGCGTGCCGTACTCTTGGAGCATGCTTCGAAATCTCTCGACTTTCTTCCTGCGAACCCTGCGTGAGGACCCGGCCGACGCCGAGGTCAACTCGCACAAGCTTTTGGTGCGTGCCGGATACATCCGCCGCACTGCGCCCGGCATCTACACGTGGCTGCCCCTCGGCCTGCGCACGCTGCGCAAGATCGAGGACATCGTCCGCGAGGAGATGGACTCGATGGGCGCGCAGGAGGTGCACTTCCCGGGCCTGATCCCCGCCGAACCCTACAAGGCGACGAACCGCTGGGAGGAGTACGGCCCGACCCTGTTCAAGCTGAGTGATCGCAAGGGTGGCGACTACCTGCTGGCCCCCACGCATGAGGAAATGTTCACCCTTCTGGTGAAGGACATGTACTCCTCGTACAAGGACCTGCCCGCGACCCTGTACCAGATCCAGACGAAGTACCGCGACGAGGCCCGCCCGCGCGCCGGTCTGATCCGCGGGCGCGAGTTCGTCATGAAGGACGCCTACTCCTTCGACATTGACGACGAGGGCCTGAACGCCTCCTACCAGGCTGAGCGCGACACCTACGAGCGCATCTTCCAGCGCCTGGGCCTGCGCTACGTCATCGTCTCCGCGATGAGCGGCGCGATGGGCGGCTCGCGATCCGAGGAGTTCCTGCACCCCTCTCCGATCGGTGAGGACACCTTCGTGGCGTCCCCGGGTGGCTACGCCGCCAACGCCGAGGCTGTGACGACCCCCGTGCCCGAGGCCCAGGATGCGTCCGGCGTGCCCGCGCCCCTCGAGGTTCCGACCCCCGACGCTCCGACCATCGAATCGCTCGTTGATCTGCTCAACGATCAGTACCCGCGTGAGGACCGCCCCTGGACCGCCGCCGACACGCTGAAGAACGTCGTCGTGACGCTGACTCACCCGGATGGCGAGCGCGAGCTCCTCGTCGTGGGCGTGCCCGGCGACCGTGACGTTGACATGAAGCGTCTCGAGGCCTCCGTGGCCCCCGCCGAGGTCGACATGGCCTCGGATTCCGACTTCGAGCCCCACCCCGAGCTGGTGCGCGGCTACATCGGCCCCACGGTTCTCGGACCGAACTCGCCGAAGCGTGTCGTGGACGAGGAGGGCAACGCCTCCGGTTCCGTGCGCTACCTGGTGGACCCGCGCGTCGTCGACGGCACCGCCTGGGTGACGGGCGCAAACGCCGAGCAGCGTCACGTCCTGAACCTCGTGATGGGCCGCGACTTCACCGCCGACGGCACGATCGAGGCCGCAGAGGTGCGCGAAGGTGACCTGGCTCCCGACGGCTCGGGCCCCCTCCACCTGGAGCGCGGCATCGAGATCGGCCACATCTTCCAGCTGGGCCGCAAGTACGCCAAGGCCCTGGGCCTGACTGTCCTCGACGAGAACGGCAAGACCCAGGTCGTCACGATGGGGTCGTACGGCATCGGCGTTACCCGCGTCATGGCAGCCCTGGCCGAGGCCAACTGCGATGACAAGGGCCTGAGCTGGCCCGCGCAGATCGCTCCCTTCGACGTGCATGTCCTCGCCACCGGCAAGGGCGACGAGGTCTTCGAGACCGCGCAGTCTCTGGGCGAGCAGCTCGACGCGGCCGGCCTGGATGTTCTCGTGGACGACCGCCGTAAGGTCAGCGCCGGCGTGAAGTTCAAGGACTACGAGCTCGTGGGCGTGCCCTTTGGCCTGGTCGTCGGTCGTTCGCTGGCCGACGGCGAGGTGGAGATCCGCGTGCGCGCCACCGGCGAGACCATCGTCGTACCCGTCGAGGAAGCCGTTGCGCGCCTGCGCGAGCTTCACGCTGCGGCCCTGAAGGGGGAGTGACATGGCTATTCGTCCTATCCGCATCATCGGTGATCCGGTCCTGCGCACCGTCTGTGATCCCATCACGGAGATCACGCCGAATGTGAAGGCACTCGTCGAGGACCTCCTCGAGGGCGTCGACATGGACGGCCGCGCCGGCCTGGCCGCGAACCAGATCGGCGTTAGCCTGCGTGCCTTCTCCTGGAACATCGACGGCGAGATCGGCTACGTGCTGAACCCCCGCATCGTCGCTCTGAGCGAAGATGAGTACCAGGACGGCGACGAGGGCTGCCTGTCGGTTCCCGAGCTGTGGTACCCGACTGAGCGTGCCTGGTACGCGCGCTGTGAGGGCACCGACCTGGATGGTAAGAAGGTCGTCGTCGAGGGCGAGGAGCTCATGGCGCGCTGCATCCAGCACGAGTGCGACCACCTCGACGGCCACATCTACATCGACCGTCTCGATCGAGCGACCCGTAAGAAGGCGTTGCGCGACATTCGCAACGCTGGCTTCTGAGCATTTGGCCTCGTAGAGGCGTGGACGCGCCGGGGAATGGAGTGCATTCCCCGGCGCGTTCGACTATTCTGTAACCACATCGTGTGCGTCGTCTCGGCGCAGATCATTGCGACTCACGGCAGTTTAGGGCGTAGGGGAAGACGATCCTGACAAAGCCAACAGGAGGAACAATGAGAGGGTCATACACCCGCGGTGTACTTTTCGTGCACTCAACACCGCCCGCTCTGTGCCCGCACATCGAGTGGGCGCTGGGCACCGCGCTCGGCCAGGAGGTTCACCTCCAGTGGTCCGACCAGGAAGCGGCGCCGGGCATGGTCCGCTGCGAGTTCTCGTGGGTCGGACCGATCGGCTCGGGCGCCCGTTTGGCGTCCGCACTGCGCGGTTGGGAGCACCTGCGTTACGAGGTGACGGAGGAGGCCACGGCCTCGAGCGACGGCGGTCGTTGGTGCCACACGCCCTCCCTTGGTATCTTCCACTCCCAGATGGACACCATCGGCAACGTCGTTGTGCCCGAGGACCGCATCCGTGCGGCCCTGGAGTCCGCCACGACGTACGAGGAGCTGCGCGAGGGTCTCGACCTGGCTCTCGGCCAGGCCTGGGATGACGAACTTGAGTCCTTCCGCCACGCCGGTGCCGGTGCGCCCGTGCGTTGGCTCAACAATCGGGTTGGCTGATGGGCTCCATCGCCGACCTGCTCGGTGACCAGCTGCGTGCAGGCTTAGCGCAGCTGGTCGACCCCGATGCGTCCGACGAGGCGCCTGACGCGGCCCCCGCCTCGTCCGAGAGCGCTGCTGAGACCGTTCAGGATCGTGCCCGCGAGGCTGCGATGGAGGCCGTGCTTGACGAGGCGGAGCTCGATCCCGCCGATTCGCGCGGGGAGCTGACGCTGCGCGGCGATCTCGACATGGACGACGTGTCCCTCTACGCCGTTATTGCACGCGTGGAGCGTGAGGCGAAGGTGACGCTGAACGACTCTCAGATTGAGCAGTGGGTGACGCTCGCGGACCTGCTTGACGCCGTTTCTGACGCCGCGTCCAATCACTAGCGAAAGGCCGTGCCAGCGGAGCTTCAACGACGCTTCCAATGTTCGTAAAGTGCCGGAATTTCGGGCCTACAGGGCCTACCATGGAGGCGCACCTGCCGGAATGAACCGGCTGGCGAACAGACGGAAGGAACAACGTTGACCCGCACCGAAGAAGATCTGCTCGGCACCCGCGAAGTACCCAAGGACGCGTACTGGGGCATTCATACGCTGCGAGCAATCGAGAACTATCAGATCTCGGGTCGCACGATCAATGAAGCACCCGAACTCATCCGTGCGTTCGCGCAGGTGAAGAAGGCGTGCGCCATGGCGAACATGCAACTGAAGGCGATGAAGCCGGCCAAGGCCGAGGCCATCATCGCTGCGTGCGACGAGATCATCGAAAACGGCCGCTGCATGGACCAGTTCCCCGTCGACCAGTTCCAGGGCGGTGCCGGTACCTCCGTCAACATGAACGCGAACGAGGTCATCGCGAACCTGGCGCTCGAGATCCTGGGGGAGGAGAAGGGGCGCTACGACATCATCAACCCCAACGATCACGTCAACCGCTCCCAGTCGACGAACGACGCCTACCCGACGGCCTTCCGCATCGCCCTGTGGCGCAAGGTGAACCGCCTGCGCAAGGCGATCGACGAGCTCGCCGACTCCTTCGACGAGAAGGGCGCCGAGTTCCGCCACATTCTCACGATGGGTCGCACGCAGCTGCAGGACGCCGTGCCGATGTCGCTGGGCAGCGAGTTCTCCGCCTTCGCGCACACGCTGCGCGAGGAGGATGAGCGCCTCGTCAACAACGCCGAACTGCTCCTGGAGACGAACCTCGGCGCGACCGCGATCGGCACCGGCCTGAACACCCCGGACGGCTACCAGCAGGTCGTCGTGCGCCACCTGCGCCGCATCACGGGTGCGCGCGTCGTCGGCTCGCCGAACCTCCTCGAGGCCACGTCCGATACTGGCGCGTACGTGTCCATGCACGCCACGATTAAGCGCAGCGCCGTCAAGCTGTCCAAGATCTGCAACGACCTGCGCCTCCTGGCCTCCGGTCCGCGCGCCGGCCTCAACGAAATCAATCTGCCGAAGACGGCTGCGGGTTCGTCGATTATGCCGGCCAAGGTCAACCCCGTCATCCCCGAGGTCGTCAACCAGGTCTGCTTCAAGGTCATCGGCAACGACCAGACCGTCACCATGGCGGCCGAGGCGGGCCAGCTTCAGCTCAACGTCATGGAGCCCGTGATCGCGCAGGCGCTCATCGAGTCCATCAACCTCCTCGTGAATGCCTGCGATACGCTGCGCGAGCGCTGCATCAACGGCATCACCGCGAACCCCGACGTGTGCCGTCACTACGTCGAGAACTCCATCGGTATCGTCACCTACTTCAATGACGTGATCGGTCACCACCTGGGCGACGTCGTCGGTAAGCGCGCCGCCGCTGAAGGCAAGACCGTCCGCGAGGTCATCCACGAGATGGAGCTCCTCTCGGAGGAAGAGGTTGAGCGTATCCTCTCGCCCGAAAACCTCGCGCACCCGAAGTACGCGGGCACCGACGAGAGCTGAGTTTCCGCTGCCCACAGACGAGGCCGGGGATCCTGCGTGGGTCCCCGGCCATTGTCGTTGGTGCGAGAGGTGCTAGGGGAGGAGCGACTCCTTAAACGAGCGCACGAAGGTGCCGAAACGCTCCACACGGTCCGAGAAGTA
>CAKMQM010000242.1:0-3202 GCA_927911615.1 uncultured Xylanimonas sp. | reverse complement strand
TGCCTGCGGCCGACGCCTCGCACGCGGGTGGTATTCGCGCACCCTGCGCCTGCTCGCCATGACCATTGACGAGGCTGAGGCGCGGCAGTCGACTCTGTGCGCCCTCATGTCGTCTCCCGTCGGGGCAACCGTGACCCTGGCGGTCGGGCACCTGTCCGCCCTCGCCAGGGCTGGTCGCCTCGACCTGGAGCTGTTTACGCGCAGCTGCGAGGGAGCGCTCATGGGGTCGAAGGCCAACGCACTCGCAGCCTTGACAATCCTGCGCGGTGGTCTCGAGGTCCTGAGTCCCGGCGGTATCGAACCCCTGTTGGCGATCGCGCTGTCTTTCCCGCATGCGCAGGTGCAGGCTCTGGCCATCGAGCTGGCGAGTGACGCACTGCGATTGGGCCTCCTCGACTCCGCAGCGCTCGGCCGCCTCCTGTCGGACGCGGAGTTGGACCCGCTCGTCGCCGATACGATCACCCTCCTCGACCCTGGGCATTCGGCGTCCGACCAGGCCGACCCCGGCCTCGTTCCTGAGAAGGACACTGGTGAGCAGGCTCCCGCCGCCTTCTTGCCGCCTCCCCGTGAGGTGAACGACCTGGTTCCCATGAGCGCCGAGGACGTGGTTGGTCGGGTCGGTGTCCTGGCGCAGGGCGCGCAGATGGGGCTCGAATACGAGGCACTGCTTGCGTTCCTCGCTTCCCCAGAATTCGACCCGGCGGTGCTGGAATCGTTGCGCCCGCTTGTGCGGCGGCTCATCGGGGGACTACCCGGGCCGGAGCAAGTGCTCGGGGTGCTCTTGCGCCTCGCACTTGATGGGGGAGCAACCGAGGTGACCGATCCCCTGGAGTCGGCTCGGGAATGGTTTGGGATTGAGAACGTGCCCACCCACGTCAGCCAGCGTTTCAGGGAGATCATCGAGCTACTTGCGCGTGGGCAGCGCTACCGCCTCCTGGCGACGCCGACCGACGATCGGGGAGCCGTGAACCCGCTTGTCCTCGTGCACCGCGCCCTGCACAACGGGGGCGCCACACCCCTTCCAGCCGACCTTACCCAGGCGCTGCTGCGCGTGGACACTGAGCACCCGGACTGCGCGGCCGCGCTTGCGCTTGTGGAGGAGCGGGAGGCGGAGCTGCCCGCTGCGGCTCGCATCCGTCTCGCGCTCACGGGCGCGGTGCGCAGACGTGCCGAGGGCTATCTGTCCTCCCTCTCCGTGACCTGGGAGGGGCGTCCCTCCTATGAGTCCGGGAAGCCCAAGGTCGCGCGTGACGGCTCTCCCGTCTATGCGTTCTTTACCCCGCGAATCGTCGGCGCGCAGACGGGCGCGACAGGACCCGAGCTGAGCGTGCTCGCGCAGATCACGGGTGGAGCGGGAAACTACACGTTCCATCGCTACACGTACCCGGCTTCGGTGCGTCACTTCGCGGTGTGTCTGCTCGCCTCGCGGTGGAACTTCCTCGATTCGAGCGGGCTGACCGCCGACTGCTATCGGGCCCTGTGCGAGCACGGCGGGCGCTGGGATTCGCTGTCCGCCCAGCTCCTTGGTCAGGCGATGGGCGAGCGTGAGGTCGAGTCGCGTGCCCTCGGCGTCGAGACCCTGGCTGCCCTGGTGGCGCGCGGTGACCTTGCCTTCGACCAGGCCGTGGCTGGCTTCGCGGATATGGCGCACACCGTGAAACTGAACCGATGGGCGCAGGCTTTCCGGGACCTGGGGGACGTGGACCCCCGCCTCGCGCTGGACCTGGCGCTCACGCTGCTGCCCGGGCTCGAGCGAGGGCGTACGGGCATCGGGCAGCTGCTGGGCGTCGTTACTGCACAGTACGCGCGGGCGCAGGAGGAGGGGTGGGCGCCGCGGCTCGGTGAGGAGTGTATCGGCTGGCTTGGCCTTTTCCGAGGCTCCTCACAGGCGGCCAAGTACGCGCGCACACTGAAGGAGATGAGCCAATGACCACCCCCATGACGCTGGCCGAGCGCCGCGCGGCCCTCAAGCGCCTCCTCGCTGCCGGGGAGAGGACAATCGATGCCTACGAGCGGGTGTTGGAGGGGGCCTCAGAGAAGGATCGGCGCTCCCTCTTCAAGTCCGTGCCCTTTGTGCGCCTCGTCCCGCCAGCCGCCGAGCGGGCGGAAGCCGTCCCCGAGGACACGGTGTGCATGTGCGCGTTCCTGCGCGCAGCCCTGGCCGGGAGCGATGACGCCGGCGACGACTACGGAGTTCGTTGGTTGGGCCGCAGCGGAGGCGATCCTCGCGAGGGAGCGGACCTGGATCGGCTGTTCGCCGCCCACAGGCGTGGCGCGGCCGGGCGGAGCAGCGAGTGGCTCGAGGAGGCAGCCGGGAGTCCCGGAGGCATTGGCTTCTGGCACACCTACCGCTCCCTCCTGGCCGAGCGTGGAGCGTACCTGACGTCTGCGCCCTCCCTGGAGTACTTCGCGCGCAGGATCATTCCCGCACCCCACCCCACTTCGGATGAGACTCGACTCTTCTTCGAGGAGAACCCGACCTTCCTCGACCACGAGTTCTGGCAGCTCTTCCGCGTCGAGGGTGCCCTGCCCGGCTCGGCGCTCTTCGTGTGGATGTACCGCGAGGACCCCTCTGCGCCCGGCGGTGACTTCGAGCGCCTACACAGCCAGGACCTCATCTGCTACGTGGCGACGCACCTACCGCATCTGCGGCCCCGCATCCTGTCCGAATGTCTGGCCGCGCATCGGCGCGACTTTTCCGCATACAACAGTCGTGCCTTCTCGCTGGCCTGGGAGGCGCTTGAACCCACACGCGAGGAAAAGCTCGAGGCGGCCTCGGACCTCATCGCCCTGCTTGGGACCCAGCCCTCGCAGACGGTCACGCTGGCGCAGAAGGCTCTCCTTGGCCTCGTCGGGGAGCTCACGGTAGAGCAGGTGGGCGCGCTCGTACAGGTCAGCGCTCAGGTCCTTGCCCGCACCGAAAAGAAGCTGCTGCGCGCTCACCTGCGCCTGCTTGCCGCCCTCGTCAAGGCCCGTCCCGGGTGCGCGACCGCCGTCAGTGACGTGGTCGCTGAGGCTGAGTTCCCCCTCGACCTGCGAGATCGCGCCGCCACGCTCGTCGTGGCCCCTGATACTTCCGGAGACTCCGTGGATGAGGCCGGGGCCGGGCCTGCGGGGACGGCCACCTCCGACGCGAGCACCCAGGGAAGCGAAACCGGGGAGGGAACCCAGGCCTCGTGGACGTTCCCGGACAAGCCCGCCG
>CAKMQM010000241.1:0-9248 GCA_927911615.1 uncultured Xylanimonas sp. | reverse complement strand
CAGCCCTCGACCCCGGCCGACGACAACACGGGCTCGGACGACAACACCGGCGCTGACGACAACAACACCGGTGGCGCCGCTGAGATGCCGCCCGCTTCCAAGTGATTCTTCGGCCCCCGCCACCGATCAGGGTGGCGCTGGCGCGTTTCCGGCCCCGTCGGCACCACCGGCGTGACCACCCGCGGCCAGATCTCCACCGGCAACGGCCCGGCCCCCGTCTCCGCCCGTGGCGGCATTCGCAACACGAACGCTCCGGCCGGCACCCCGCCGCCTCGAACCCGACGCTGGCCAACACCGGCTCCGTCGCTTCGATCGCCGCTGGCGCTGGCGTTATCGCGCTGGCCGGTGGCGTGACCCTGGTGGTTGCTCGCAAGCGCCACTGAGGTATCTTCGCCTGACAAATAACGCGGGCCCGCTCGATTCGAGCGGGCCCGCGTTTTGTCTAGTTTGCGCAGATCGCGCGATAGTTGTGCACGAACGTGCAGTTAGGAACCGCGAATTTGCACCGAAAAATCATCATTTCGCCTTGAAATGATGCGTGCATCACATGCACAATGGAAGTACCGAAAGTCACCATGAATTGAGCCCTCATGATGAACCGGTGATGGGAAGTGGCACCACTCATCAAGAGCGGTGCCACTTTCCTGTTGATGCGTCCCTGCGGAGCGTGCCCCCCGCAGGGACGCACCCTGCGGGGGATGATCCGTCAGCGCTGGCGACGGCGCAGAGCCAGAGCTCCCAGGCCGGCCAGTCCAGCGATGATGGCCGCACCGGCCAGCATCGGGGTGTCAGCGCCCGTGCGGGCGAGGTTGCCGCTCGGGGTCGCGGACGGGGCGGGAGCGGGGGTCGTCGGCTCGGGCGTCGGGGAATCCGACGGCGCCGGCGTGGTGGGCTCCTCGGTGGGAACCTTGCACTCGCTGTCCGTGCCGGTCAGCCAGTTGTGCAGGACGATCGGGGCCAGGACCGGGGAGCCCTCGAGAGTCTCGCCGGTCAGGGTGCCGTTGATGTTGAAGGAGAAGCCGGAGTTGGCCGGCATGTGATCGATCTTGACGGTGATGGTCTTGCCGTCCTCGCTGACCTTGATCTCGCCCAGGCCCTCGACGGTGTTTGTGAAGCCGTTACCCTTGAGCGCGCGCGCCGGGTTGGAGATCGTGTTGATCTTGGAGGCGTCGAACTTCAGGCCCTGGACGGCCTTGATCGTCAGCGTCGCGTTGGTGAGGTCCTTGTGGGTGGCACCGTACAGGCGCAGGGTGCGCGAGTCGCCGACCTTCGGGTCGGTGCCGGTGGCGACGAACCAGCCGTCAGCGTTGGCCTCGCCCCACTTGGGCTCCTCGGAACCCCAGGAACCGGAGTACTTGGAGCGCTCATCGATGTCGCGCGAGTAGGGGCTCCACACGGTGCGGTCTACGGTCGTGACCTGGCACTTGGTGAGCTCGGGGGTCTCGGGGGTGGGCAGGTCGCCGCACACCTGGCCGTCGGTCGGGAACTGGGCGCCGACAGGTTGGCGGTCGCGGTCGAGGACTCGGCGCCTCGGGAAGGTGCCCGTGAACTGGAAGACCGTGCCGGTGTTGGCGTCGAGGCCCTTGTTCAGCTTGATGGTCCAGATGTTCTTCGCGGCGTCGGTCAGGGTAGCCGTGAAGTCGCCGTCATTCCACGTGTACTCGGCTTCGCGAGGGCCCCACGACTGCATGAAGGCGTTGAGGCCGCGCGGGTCTCAAGCTTGCCGATGAAAGAGGTGTTGGCCATGTCGTCCGGCAGGTCGACGGTGATCGTCGTGCCGGCGGCCAGCTTGTTCTTCGTAGCCACGGGGAAGCGCCAGTTCTGCATGGAACCGGCGATCCAGTGGTTGGCCTCGAACATGCCCGGAGCCTTGTAGGTCTCGGTGTTGAAGTTCGTCGAGATCTTCGAGGTGTAGCCGTTGTTCGAGCCGGTGGCGATCTTGTTGACGGTGCCGTCGGCGTTAAGGGTGATGTCGGCGGGGGTCACCAGATCGGGGTGGTGGGCCAGGATGTCCGTGTCGAGGATCGCGGCGGCGGTCCAGTCGGCGCGGCACGAGGTGGACTTGTCGCCGTTGGCGGTGCCGGGGCTCGGGGGCTGGTTATCGTGAGAGGTCGCGGCCATGGCGGGGCCTGCGATCAGGGCGGTCGCGAGCGTGGCGCTCAGAGCCGTCGCGATGGTCAACCTATGCGTCAGTTTCATCGTATTCCTCGTGTTGAAGGTGGTTCACTCTCAAGAATACTGGCCGTGTGGGCTGTTGTTGGCCCGGTCAGCATTGGTTACATGAGAACCTTAGACCATGAACGCTGACCGTGTCTCACGTTTGCGAAAAATCATTGAGGGATATTTCGCAACTTGCTGCAGGTGGGGATTGGTTGTCGTTTGTAAATGCGCGCCAACCTGGGCCTTTGGTCATAGGCTGGATTTGACAGGTGGATTCCGTCACGTGGCCGGGGGTGGGGTTTCTCCCAGTGCTGTGTCAGAGCGGGGAATTGGGTCGTGTACTCGCTACCCTCTAGAGTTGAAGCCATCCCCGACCCGGGGCGCTCGCCCCTGTGGCGGGCACGGCGCAGTTACACAAAAGGAAATCGTATGACGCTGGATCTGACGCAGTCGCTGCCCTCTCATGTGCGCGCGACCTCTGGACGCCCCGTTGAAGATTCGACCCTGATGGAAGTGTGGCAGGGGCTCTCCGCCGCAATCGTCGATCAGATCGCCGATAACTGGGCCGCCACCACGGAGCGTTACGCCAAGGGCCGTCAGGAACACTACTTCTCCGCCGAGTTCCTCATGGGCCGAGCCCTGCTCAACAACCTGTCGAACCTCGGCCTCGTCGAGAAGGCTCGCGAAGCCCTCGCCGCCTACGGCCTCGACCTCGGCCAGGTCCTCGAAGAGGAGCCGGACGCTGCCCTCGGTAACGGTGGCCTCGGCCGCCTCGCCGCCTGCTTCCTGGACTCCTGCGCCACCCTCGACCTGCCCGTGCGCGGCTACGGCATCCTGTACCGCTACGGCCTGTTCAAGCAGCTCTTCGACAATGGCTTCCAGACCGAGCATCCGGACCCGTGGATGGAAGAGGGTTACCCCTTCGTCATCCGCCGCGAAGAGCGCTCCCGCATTGTCTCCTACGCCGATCTGACCGTGCGCGCCGTCCCCTACGACATTGCGATCACCGGCTACGGCACTAAGAACG
Source organism: uncultured Xylanimonas sp. (assembly GCA_927911615.1). GTDB lineage: Bacteria > Actinomycetota > Actinomycetes > Actinomycetales > Actinomycetaceae > Pauljensenia. The sequence continues at coordinate 6,061 of CAKMQM010000241.1, read as the reverse complement.
TGGGTACCCTGCGCCTGTGGAAGGCCGAGCCCATCGAGGAATTCGACTACGACGCCTTCAACTCCCAGCGCTTCACCGACGCCATCGTCGACCGTGAGCGCACCATGGACATCTCCCGCGTCCTGTACCCCAACGACACCACGTTCGAGGGCAAGGTCCTGCGCGTGCGCCAGCAGTACTTCTTCTGCTCCGCCTCCCTGCAGGAAATCGTCGCCAACTATGTGCGTCACCACGGCACTGACCTCACCGGCTTCGCCGAGTACAACGCCGTCCAGCTCAACGACACCCATCCGGTGCTCGCCATCCCCGAGCTCATGCGCATCCTCATGGACGAGCACGGCCTCGGCTGGGAAGAGGCCTGGAAGGTTGTCTCCAAGACCTTCGCCTACACGAACCACACGGTTCTGGCCGAGGCCCTCGAGACCTGGGACATCCACATCTTCGATCGCCTGTTCCCGCGCATCGCCGAGATCGTCCGCGAGATCGACCGTCGCTTCCGCATCGACATGGCCGAGCGCGGCCTCGACCAGGGCACCATCGACTACATGGCCCCCGTCGCCGGAAACACCGTGCGCATGGCCTGGATCGCCTGCTACGCGTCCTACTCCATCAACGGCGTCGCCGCCCTCCATACGGAGATCATCAAGCGCGACACCCTCAAGGAGTGGTACGCGATTTGGCCCGAGCGCTTCAACAACAAGACCAACGGCGTGACCCCGCGCCGCTGGCTCAAGCAGTGCAACCCCCGCCTGGCTGCCCTCCTCGACGAGGTCACCGGCTCCGACGCGTGGGTCCGCGACCTCACCGAACTCTCCAAGTTCACCGAGGCCGGCACCGACGAGGTGCTTGAGCGCCTGGCCGAGATCAAGCGCGCCAACAAGGTTGACTTCGCCGCGTGGGTCAAGGAGCGCGAGGGCGTCGAGATCGATCCCGACGCGATCTTCGACGTTCAGATCAAGCGCCTGCACGAGTACAAGCGTCAGCTGCTCAACGCCTTCTACGTCCTGGACCTGTACTTCCGCATGAAGGACGACCCGACGCTGGACACCCCCAACCGCGTGTTCATCTTCGGTGCGAAGGCTGCCCCCGGCTACATCCGCGCCAAGGCCATCATCAAGCTCATCAACGCCATCGCGGAGCTGGTGAACAACGACGAGGACATCAACGGCCGCATCAAGGTCGTCTTCGTCCACAACTACAACGTCTCGCCCGCCGAGCACATCATCCCCGCCGCCGACGTCTCCGAGCAGATCTCGATGGCTGGCAAGGAGGCCTCGGGCACGTCCAACATGAAGTTCATGATGAACGGTGCCCTCACCCTGGGCACCCTCGACGGCGCGAACGTTGAGATTCTCGAGGCCGTGGGCGATGAGAATGCCTACATCTTCGGCGCGACCGATGATGAGCTGCCCGAGCTGCGTCGCCACTACGACCCCCGTTGGCACTACGAGAACGTCCCCGGCCTCAAGCGCGTCATCGACGCCCTGACCGACGGCACGCTCGACGACTCCAACTCCGGCTGGTTCCACGACGTGCGCCACTCGATCCTCGAGGGTGGCTACGACCCGGCTGACGTGTACTACGTCCTGGGCGACTTCGCCGCGTACCGCGAGACCAAGGATCGCATGGCCGCCGACTACCGCGACCAGAAGGCATGGAACCGCCGCGTGTGGGCGAACATCTCCCGCTCCGGCCGTTTCTCGTCGGACCGCACGATCTCCGACTACGCTCGCGAGGTCTGGCACATCGAGGGTGAGCCGATCGACTGACGCATTCGCGTAGGGGAGGCCCGGAACCGCATGGTTCCGGGCCTCTCTTGTTGCTTGGAAGAGTGTCGTTGTATCGCTCTGTGAACCAACTGTATTAGTGGGTTGACACAGTTAGGTATCTGTGTCATTGTATTAGTGTATTAATACAGCAAGACAGGAGGGATGTATCAATGCGCTTTGATGACACCCGCCCCATCTGGATCCAGCTGGCCGACAGCTTCCGCGCCCGCATCACCGACGGCACGTGGAAGCCCGGTCAAAAGATCCCCTCCGTCCGCGACCTCGCCATCGAGGCAGGCACCAACCCCAACACCGTCCAGCGAGCCCTCGCCGCCCTCGACGACGAAGGACTCACCGTCTCCAAACGGACGGCCGGACGATTCGTCGCCACCGACGACTCCGCGCTCAGCGCCCTTCGCGAGGAGGATGCGCGCGCGGCAGCAGACGCCTTCATCCGCGCCTGCCGAGCCCTCGGCGTCGATGTTGACGGTGCCCACGGCCTCGTCGATGAACGCTGGAATGCGGACCTGTAAACCAGGAGGAATCACTCTCATGACCACCCAACCCACAGACGCGAGCGCGGCTGGCCCCGGCCTCGTCGAGGTCACCGGCCTGACGAAGAGCTACCGATCGACCCCCGCGCTGCGCGACTTCAACCTGAGCCTTGATGCCGGCCACATCGTCGGCCTCATGGGCCCCAACGGCTGCGGCAAGACCACGCTGCTCAAGATTCTCGCCGGAGTCCTCTCCGACTACGAGGGAACCGTGACCATCGATGGGCACGCGCCCGGCGTCGCCACCAAGGAGATCGTCTCCTACCTGCCCGACGCCGACTTCCTGAACACCGACTGGACCGCTGCGGATGCCATCCGCGTCTACTCCACGTTCTTCGCCGACTTCGACGCCGACAAGGCCGCCTCGATGATCGACTTCTTCGGACTGCCCACCGACCGCCGCCTCAGCGAGATGAGCAAGGGCATGGGGGAGAAGCTCCAGATCAGCCTCATCATGTCCCGGCGCGTCCGCGTGTACCTGCTCGACGAGCCCATCAGCGGCGTCGACCCGGCGACGCGCGACGTGATCCTCGACGGCATCCTGCGCGAGTTCGACCCCGCCTCCCTGCTCATCATGTCCACACACCTCATCTCCGACATCGAACACTTCGTCGACTACGCGCTCTTCATGCAGGACGGGCAGGTCCTCCTGCAAGGCGACGCCGACGACCTGCGGGCCACCCACGGCGATTCCCTCGACGCCATCTTCCGGAAGGAGTACCGCTGATGTACGCCAAACTGCTTGCCTACGAAATCCGGTCGCGCGCCGTCGCGGATGCGCGTTCCTTCGGGGCGTTCATCGTTACTATTGCCGTCGCGTCGGGAATTGTTGCCGCGGGGCTGCCGGGGGTCAGTGGCTCCACCGCTGTCCTCGCCTACGCCCTGTGTGCGCTCACGCCGGTCGCCTGCGCGATCGCAGCGTTGGCCGACTATTGGAAGACCCTGTACGGGCAGCGCGGCTACTTCACGATGAGCCTGCCGATCTCCGGAAAGGTCGTCTTCTGGGCGAAGAACACTCGCATCATGATCGAGTGCCTTCTGGCCCTCGCCCTGGCCGTCGGCGGAATCCTCGCCGTCGCTTCAGCCGCCGCGTGGAGCGACGGTATCAGCCTCGCGGAGTACACGGCCGGACCGCGTTCGCTCGTGGCCGGAGTTCCCACCTCCACCGTTGCCCTCATGATCGCCGCTCAGATCATCCTGGCGATGTCGTGGGTCGTGCAGGCTTGCGCCGCCATGACGATCGGCGCGGAAGGACGCTTCAACCACCTCGGCTTCGGCGCTCCCATCATCGGTTTCGTCCTGCTGTACATTGTGAACCAGGTGCTTTCCACGGTTGGCACGTTCTTCCTTCCGCTGTCCGTCACGACTGATGGCCACTTCTCCACCGAGATCATGTGGACCTCGTACCTGGCGACGATGGGAACCGAGGGGCACCCGAACGTCATCGGCATCGGCTCCTATGTCCTCGTGCCTCTGTTCGCTCTGATCATGGGCCTGTGGGCCTCCCGTTCAATCGAGAAGCACACGTCCTTGCGTTGATGGCGCGATGCGCTGAGGGGTAGTCGGCGGTGGGATAGGGTTGTGACATCCGATCCCGCCGCCGACTTGTCTTAGAGGAGCGCTTATGACCGCTGGAGGACCGCAGTTTAGCGCCACGCCCCAGAATCCCGACCTGCTGCGGTGGATCGGCATTCAGGTCCTGCTGCTCGTGATCGCCTGGGTGATCGGCATGGTCGTGCGTCGCCTCCTGGCCTCGCGCATGACGATGTCCACGGCCTCGGCGACCCTCACCGGCCTCGGGGGCCTCTGGGGTGGCCTGCTGGTCGCAGGCTGGATCTTCTCGTCCTCCGATATGTGGCGCCCCGCGATGATCGGCGTGGCTGCTGCGGTGGCCCTCGTCGTGGTCGTCGTCGTCTCCCTGATCGTCGCCTACCTGCATCCACGCCCCGGCCTCGACCCCATCGCCGAGGTCGCCAAGCGCGGCGAATCCGACTCCCTCGAATTCAAGTCCAGCGCCCGCTGGAACATGCGCGCCGGCAAGCGCGACGACGCCATGGAGACCGTCATCGCGAAGACGGTCGCCGCGTTCATGAACTCCGGCGGCGGCACCCTGCTCATCGGCGTGGATGACGACGGGCGCCTCATCGGGCTGGGCCCCGACTATGCGACCCTGAAGACCCCGGATGCCGACCGCTTCGAGCTGTGGATCCGCGACCTATGGGGCCAGCGCCTGGGCACCAACGCGGCCGCGCTGCCCCTCCTCGACTTCGCCGAGGCCTCGGACCCTCAGGAGGGCTACGAGCGCCAGGAGGTGTGCCGGGTGACGATCCCGCCGTCCACACGCCCCGTGTATCTGAAGGGCCCCAAGGGCAAGGGCGAGGCCGAGCTGTGGGTGCGCGTCGGCAACTCGACGCGGCGCCTCGAGGTCGCCGACGCCGTGCAGTATGTGGCCGCGCGCTGGCCCGAATCTGTGCGCGTCTCGCCGCTGACTCGCATCCGCCTGTTCCTCACCATGAGCCGCCACCGCGACACCCCCACCCGCCTGCCGCGCGTCGTCGAGCGCGTCCTCGTAGAGCGAGCGAAGCACGGTGTCGGGGTGACTGAGGGGGAGTAGGGGCACGGTTAGACTGGCCCCAGGAACTCAGAGAGGAGCGTGGTGGGTGTGAGCCTGCGTAAGACCCTGCCCGCGGACATCGAGCAGATCATCGCCTCCGGGGACGTCGAGGCTGTGGCTCAGGCGGTCGCACGCTGCGAGATCGGCGCGTACCTGCGAGGATCCGCCTACGAGTCGAGGCTCATGCATTTCCCCGCCTCCGAGGAGATCACGGACTTCCTGCTGGCGCGGGGCGAGGACATCAACTCGCGCGACCGGTACGGGCGCACTCCCATTCACGCGCGCGTGCGGTCGCGATGCCTCGACCAGATCCCTCTGTTGATCGCTCGCGGAGGCGACATCAACGCCCGCGATACCTCCGACCAGACGGCGCTGTATGACGTCGTCGAGCGTTTCCCTGTTGCCGACGTGTCACGGATGATGTTGTGGGGCGCGGATCCGCTGGTTGTTGCTGATTCGAGGGTGTACGGCAAGGCGACGCTTGTCGAGAACGTGGTGTCCTGGCACAACTTCCTGGACGCCCCACGCGCGCTCGCGGTGATTCGGTTGCTTCTGTCCGTTGGGGCACCTGTCGGCGAGCGTGTACCCGTGGCGCTGCGGTCGATGGATCGGATGCGCTGCACGTTCATCACGCACGGGCTGCCGGAAACGATTTCTCAGGCGACGTTCGACGAGGCCTCGGCTGCGTTGTCGGAGCTGTGCGCGCTGTTCGGGGTGGAACAGCGGGAGGCGCAGCGTGCGCCTGGAGTGGGGGAACGGCTGGAGCTGGATCCGTCCGTGCCCGCTCTGCGTCAGCACGGGGAACTGTGGGATCTGCTTGTGCCCGACAGCGGCCAGTGTCAGACGCTGCAGGGCGAGGTCATTCGCATTGCGGGGCGGGTCGGCTACGAGGTGTACGACAACGGCGGCATCAACTGGGATCGCTCTTTTGGGAAGCTGCTGGACCAGTATCTCAGTGTCATACGTTCAGGCCTGCCGATGCCGCCCGACTCTGTCGCTCGGGCCGAGGCTGCCGTCGCCTCCCTGAAGGCTCGCAGCATGAACACCGGCGACGTCGATGAGATCACGAAGCTGGCGGTGGCCTGGGTGCGCTTGAATCCCGTTCTTGTGGAGACGGATTTGCC
>CAKMQM010000240.1:0-4093 GCA_927911615.1 uncultured Xylanimonas sp. | reverse complement strand
CACTACAAGCGTTTCGGCGGTGTCTCGCCCATCAACGCCTGCAACCAGCGTCTGATCGCCGACTTGTCTGCCGAGCTCGCTCGCCGTGGGCACGACATCCCCGTCGGGTGGGGAAACCGCAACTGGCATCCCTTCGTCGCCGAAGGCCTCGACGAGCTCGCCCAGGCGGGCGCCCGGCGCATCCTCGTCCTGCCCACCTCCGCCTACGCCTCGTATTCGGGGTGTCGCCAGTACCGCGAAGATCTCGCCGAGGCCGCCGAAGCTCTGCGCGAGAAGTGGGGCACCATCGTCCTGGGCGCCGAGGATAGCGCCGACAACCCCGACGCCGACATCATCTTGGACAAGGTCCGCCCCTACTACTCGTCCCCCGGCATGGCGAGCGCGCAGATCGCGTCCGTCCGGCGCGCGTGGGAGGCCCTCGCTGCGCGAGGCGTCGACCCGGCCGGGATTCGCCTGATCTTCGTCACCCACTCCATCCCCGTGAGCATGGAGGCGGGGTCCTCGCCCTTCCCCTTCCGTCCCTCAACTGACGAGGCCGCGGCGGCCTCAGGCGCACGCGTCGAGCAGCGGGGGAGTGCGGTGTCGTCGGAAGCGGGAACCCCTGCAACCGAAATCAGCTACGTCGCCCAGCATCACGCCCTCATTGAGGCGATCATGCCGGAGCTGAGGCGCGTCCTCGGGCGTGCGGATCTGGGCTACGACCTCGTGTATTGCTCCCGGTCGGGACCCCCGCAGGCCCGCTGGCTTGAGCCCGATATCAACGATTTCCTCGAGGAGATCGCGGCCGACGTGAACCCGCTGACCGGCACTGTCGTCGTCCCCATCGGCTTCATTTGCGACCACATGGAGGTCGTTTACGACCTCGACACCGAGGCGAAGGAGACCGCCGCGCGCCTAGGGGTCCCCTACGAGCGTGCAGACACCGTCGCGACGGATCCGGCCTTCGTGTCCTCCCTGGTCGACGTGCTCGAAGAGCGCGATGCCCAGGCGCGAGGCGAGAATCCCCTCGCCCGTCACCGTGACGGGCACCGGCCCCTTCCACACCGTCTGCCCGAGCGACTGCTGCCTCTCCCCGGCGCGCCCAGGCCATGCCTCGTCCGCTGGTGCCAGCACTCACCCTGGCACCGCCCCTCATTCTTCCGGCGCGCCCGCCCGAGCCGCCGGTCAACCAGCCACAACTCAGGAGGACTCCATGTCTACCCCCGCATCCCCCACGGCGTCGTGCCACCCGAGCAGAACCCGGACAACCCGGGACATCCCGCGGGAGTGCCGGATCGCGTCGGTGAGCACGCCGCGCGCCACCACGCCCGCCACGCGGGTACCGAGGCGACGCCCCACTCGCACGCCGCTCACGCCCGCGTCACCGACCCGCGCGACGCGACGGACGTCGACTTCGACGAGGTCAACAACAAGCAGCACTACGCCCTCTACTCCGTGTTCGCACTCGGTGAGTCCCTGCCCGCCGACGACGGCGAGCGCGGCCGCATTGTCGCCGAGTCCTTGGACTACGTGAAGGGTGCGGGTGCGGAAATCCGCGGCTTCTACGACGTGTCCGGCTTCCGCGCTGAGGCCGACCTGATGGTGTGGTGGCTCGACGACGACCCGCAGGTCCTGCAGGATGCCTATCACCGCCTGCGCGCGTCGGCGCTGGGCAAGTTCCTGGATCCCGTGTGGTCCTGCATGGGCCTGCACACCCCCGCCGAGTTCAACAAGCGCCACATTCCCGCCTGCTTCGGCGGCGTCGCGCCCCGCGACTGGGCGATGGTCTACCCCTTCGTGCGCTCCTACGACTGGTATCTCAAGGCTCCCGAAGAGCGCTCCCGCATCATGGCCGAACACGGCCGCAACGGCTTCGCGCAGTACCCGGACGTCAAGGGCTCGACCCTGTCCGCCTTCGGCTTCTCCGACTATGAGTGGGTGCTCGCGTTCGAGGCCGACAGCCTGGATCGCCTCGAGGGCGTCATGCACGCCCAGCGCTACACCGAGGCGCGCCTCTACGTGCGCGAGGACACCCCGTTCTTCACGGGTCCGCGCGTGAGCCTCGGCGAGTGGGCCGAGCGCCAGCCCCGCGCATAAGGCCCCTGATCTGCAAGCCAGCCCCGGCCTCGTCCCTAAGATCAGGAACGAGGCCGGGGCTGAATCTGTCGGTGAACGGGGAGAATCCCCTACGCGGGCGGAAACAGCAGCGGCAGGTCGTGAGCGACCTGGTTACCGACCGAGGTCATGGAGTGGCTTTCTCCCTCGTCGATCCACATCTGCAGGCTGTCGTCCGTCATCAGGTCGGGGTAATCCGCGCGTAGCTGCGCCAACTGGGGTGCCATATCGCCGAGTGCGGGGTCGAGCGAGCCGACCGAAGCGAGGATGCGGAAGTCCTGCGGCCCGTAGTGCGCGCGCTCGGCCCCGGCGGTCACCAGCTGTGCGATCTGCGCGGAGTCGGCGTCCTCCTCGCGCCCGATCCACGACTCGCCCGCCATCGGCATGTAGCCGTAGAAGTACTGTGGGCGCAGGGCAAACACGTCCCACGTGGTCGTGGCGCCCATCGAGAAGCCGCCGAACGCGCGGTGCCTGCGCGAGGCGCGCAACGACTCGTCCGAGGTGTCCCCGCGTGCGTACGTCGTGTAGCGGGACTCGACCGCCTTGATCAGCGTGTCGATCTCGGTCGTCGCGAAGAAGCGATTGAGCGCGTAGTCGTCCTCGTAATCGTCGGTCGCGAACGACCGATCCGGATAGTAGCTCGCGAATACGACGATCGTGGGAGCGATGCTTCCGTCGGAGGTCAGCTGATCGACCACGGGGGCCACGCCCTCGGCCAGGCCGTCGGCCGTGCCCCACCACCCGTGCGTCAGGTAGACGATGTTCACGGGAACCCCCGGCGTGTAGGACGCAGGCACGTAGACGAGGGCCTCCTTCTCGTAGGTCACGCCCTCGTAGGCCTGCTCGTAGGTGATCTCTTGGATCGTCCCTTCCAGTGCCCGGGTGGCGAGCGCGGAGGTCGTGCCGTCCTCCTCGTAGGAGACGGGAGCGGGGTCCTTCTGACCGTGACCGGTTCGATGGAGGGCCGCCGATGTGAGGCCCGCGAGGCCAAACAGGCTGAGCGTGATCGCAACCGACGCGGCGATAACGCCCATCCTGTTGGAACGGCGCACGAATCGTGTTGTCACTGCCCTCGCCTCGACCTGGTTGTCCTCATGTCTTCCACTGTATGCCCGGTTGGGCTGCTGCTACCAATCGGTGTGTCTGCTTCTACCGATTGACGTGCCTGCCGCTTCCGATTGGCATGGCCGTTCCCACGCCTCGTTTCTCCTCCAATTCCGCACGTAATTCCCTCCCCGATCCTTCTAGATTTGAAATGTAATCGTTGGAATTCCGGGGTTTCTGGGGGCTTGGTGAAATGGGAGCTCGGGGAATTACGTGCGGAATTTGGGAGAGGGGCAGAGTGGGGAGGAGTAGGGAAGTGCTGAGTGAGAGTCGATACGTGCAGATGGTTACCGTGATAGTCTCCCGGTATCTATCGCGAGTTGCATGGGAGCAAACATGACCAGGGACCTGATCCGTCGTGGTGACAACGAGCGCCTGGTGTTTTCTGAAACCCCCCTTCCTCAGCTGACGGACGTTCGAGTCGAGGGGACGTATGAGGTCAGCCTGAGTGAGGGCGGCGAGGCGGACGAGGTCGAAGCGTTCGAATTTGATCCCAACACCTCGCCCGCACAAGCCAGAGATTATGTTTTTGCCGCAGCGAGCGGCACTCTCATGGGAGCACTCAGTGTCCTGTGGCAAAAGGACTTCAACCTGGCGGACGCGCACAAGTACGGGGCCGAAAAGATCGAGAAAATCGTCATTGAAGCAGCCCAGTGGGTGGATCCCAGGAAGGAAAATCCGAGTATCGCAGACGCGATCCGTTTCCTCGAAAAGACTTCCCCTTTCGTTGGTGACAAGCTCACTCCGGAGTTCGGTTTTCTGAATTGACCGCTGCATACACTTGTGTTGTTCTGAGGTTGGTATGTCCCAACATACCGCTTACCGTTTCTATCGGAACACCTGCCGACAAGGTGATGACCGAAGCGAAGGTATGGCGAGCCATGTGAAAGGTCAA
>CAKMQM010000239.1:0-2618 GCA_927911615.1 uncultured Xylanimonas sp. | reverse complement strand
GATCGTCGAGTGCACGGATAACTTTGACGCGAAGTACCTGGTGGCGGACTACTGCGCGGATTCTGGCGTCCCGCTGGTGTGGGGCACGGTCGTGTCGATGGCCTTCCAGGTGAGCGTGTTCTGGTCTGCGGCGCCGGCCCCGTGCCGTCGCTGACGCTGCGGAGCCTGCACCCGGTCAAGCCTGCCCCCGGGACGACGCCGGCCTCGCCGAAGGTTGGCGTGCTCGGCCCCGTGGTCGGCCAGGCGGGTACCGCGATGGCGACGGAGGCTATCAAGCTGCTGGTGGGATTCGGTGAGCCGCTGATCGGGGCGCGTCCTCATGATGGACGCGGCAACGCAGCGCGCCGATGTGCTGACCTTCGCGCCGTGGGACTGAGTCCCGTGGCCGCCCCGCGCGCTGACGTTGCTGCGATCGTCGTCGGCGGCGGTGGGGAGAGCGCCTGGGTGGCGTCTCTAAGCCTGACCTGATGCTTGCCGGCGTGCGCTTGATCGACCGCGTATGCGGAGTCCTGATGGAGGCGTGCGGCGCGGGCTGTGTGGCCGTTGTGCCGCCGTCCGTGCGTGTCCCGGATGGTGTCCGGCGTACCCTCGAGGATCCGCCGAGCGGTGGCCCCCTTGCTGGGATCGATGCCGGTTTGCGCGAGCTGAGTGTCGGCGATGACGTCCTCGTCGTCATCGTTTCCGTCGACGCTCCCGGGGTGGGCGCTTTTCTGCCCGCCCTCCTCGAACCTGCGCTGGGTGAGGGCAGTGACGGGCGTATCGTGCGCGGCGGTGATCCGGAGCCTTTCGATCAGTACCTCATGGGCGTCTATCGTGCGGGCGCGCTTCACCGCGTCATCGACGAGGCCGAGGCTGCCCTCGGGTCAGTCCGCGGAGTAGGCGTGCGCCGGGTGTTGCGTGCCCTCGACGTCGAGCGAGTGAGCGTGAGCGCCGACGCGTGCCGGGACATCGATACCCCTGAGGATGTGGCCTGGTGGGAGACATTTCTGAGCAACTGATTTGTCAGTAACGCTCTTTTGGGTGTAGATTTAGCTAGTAAGCATCTAGTGACCCATCCCACTCAAGGCGTGCTCATGAATCTTCGTCACGGACAACTGTGGCAGCGACTCGGACTGGCAGTGCTGTCAGGAATTCTTGTCGCCTCCCTCGCTCCTGCCACTGCCGCCGCTCCGACAGATGGCCAGAACATGCATGGCGACATGGAGTCTACCGACCTCGATGCGTCGAGCTCCGACTCCGGAGTTTCCGCCCCCGACACCGCGCAGGACCGTGCAGCCTCGGACGGTACTGATGCTTCCGATGCTTCCGAATCCGCGGATTCCGCCGACGAGGCCACGGCTCGTCCGAGGAGGAGAGCGCGGACGGCGTCGACGCGCAGGTCTACACCTTCCCCGGCGCGGACGGCCCCACGCGCATTCACGTTCTCACGACGACGGGTTCTGCGGATGCCATCTTGCTCGAGTCTCGCGGCGTCTTCGCCATGATCGACGGAGCGGAGGGGGTTGGCGCCCCCGACGGCAAGGATCCGCGTTACCCGCTGCGTGAGGGAGTCGTTCCCGGCTGGGTGGGGGATACCGACTGGGTGCTTGGCTATATGTCCAACCATGGCGTCACCTCCTCGAACCTCGCGTTCTACCTGGGAACGCACGCGCACTCCGACCACATCGACAACGCGGATGAGATCATCAAGAAGTTCCATCCGAAGGTCATTCTCAGCCCCGAGTATTCCGATGCGTGGATTACGGATAAGTCCCGCCTGTGGGACAACCAGTGGATCTACGACAATATGATGGCGGCCGCGCGGTGGGCTCAGGGCGCGTACGGAGCCTCGATCGTGCAGAACATCAAGGACTACAACACCCACATCACGCTGGGTGATATGGATGTTCAGATCATCCCCACGGATCCGGCTGAAAACTACAAGAAGACCGGCGTGCGCGATGCAAACCTCATTGCCTACACCGCGAAGGTGAGCGCCTTCGGGCATTCCGCCTACCTGGCCGCCGACCTGGAGGCTGGTGGGGGTTACGAGGACCGCATAGCCCCGATCGTTGGGCATGTTGACATGCTCAAGGCCGGTCACCATGGCCTGCCGACCTCTAACTCGAGTGCCTTCATGAAGGCGCTGAGCCCCTCCATGATCGCCCAGACCGGGCCGGAGTGGTACATCCCCGACAATCTGACTGAGAGCGTCATTCATGGCGACTCATCGTGGGTGCCGATGATGGACCTCTGGTCGAGCGGGCACATTCCCTCGCTCATCGCCACTTTCGGCCCTTCCGGTATTTCGTACAACGATCTGTCCTACGCTTCCTGGGGGCACGAGTACGGCCTGGAAAATCCACGCGCCTGGTGGTTCAAGGGTGGCCGACCCGCGGCTACGACCGGCTGGTGGAAGGGGGCGAGCGGATCCTGGTACTACTTCGCGGGCAAGCCCTCCGCCGAGGCCAGCACTTGGGTGTATGACGGCGGCCAGTGGTACTGGATGGACGCGACGGGCGCCATGGCGACCGGCTGGATTAATGACGGAAAGCGTGGTACTACCTGGATTCCGCAGGACACCTCGCGGGCACTGGCTGGAGCCTTATCGGCGGCTCGTGGTACTACCTGAACGGCGG
>CAKMQM010000238.1:0-4292 GCA_927911615.1 uncultured Xylanimonas sp. | reverse complement strand
GTCTGCTCCACGGAGGCCGAAGCGCAGGCCCTCCCGGACGGCACGCTTTACTTCCTCGTCTCTGGCGCTGCCCCTGCTCCGTCCCCGACTCCCGGGCCTGCCCCCGCAGCTGGCCCGACGCTCGTCGCCAGCGCAGCCGGTCAGGTCGTCGGCCAGACCGTCACGATCAAGGTTGATGGCAAGGTCGGCGACAAGATCGTGATCGGCCTGAACGAGAAGGCCCAAGGGACGCCGGCGAACCTGACCGTCCCGCAGGGCTGGGACCAGATTGTCGCCCCGTACTGGGTCGGCACGATGCGCGCCGTCGTCATTACCGGCCCATGGTCGCCCACTGTCACGCTGACGCTGAGCCAGAATGCGGAGATCGGCTGGGCTGCCGCTTCGATCCGAGGAGCCTCCACGATCAAGGCTGGCGACGTCAAGAAGCGCCAGGCCCCGCCGACCGAGACGACGACCTGCACGGCTCCCGCGCTCGCGGGCGCTGGCGTCGTGCTGGGCTTCGCATTCGAGCGGACGAGTGCAGTTGAGTCCTCGGAGCAGGTGACTGTCTCTGCGGGCTGGGAAAAGCTCGCCTTCGCAGCGCAGGAAGGCCTCAACTACCAGACGGTGACGTTGGCGCGTCGCACGGGCTCGCAGCCTGCGGACATGGTCGTCACCTACCCGAACGCGCAGGGGAGCAATGGCCTTGCGGTGCAGGTGATCGCGCATGCCTGACCTCGTCGTTTACGAGCGTCGGCGCGCAGGCGGTGACAGGGCTGGCGTCGTGCGCGTGCGCCGGCGCGCAGGCGGGGATGTGAGCCTATCGAGGCGTGCGCCGGCGACGCCGGTGATTCCTGCAGGCGAAGACGTGGTGACGGCCTTCCTGTCGCGGCGTCCGTTCTACATCAGTCATCGGATGGGTGGCACCGAATTCCCGGAGTTCACGCAGGCAGGCCTCACTGCCTCGTTGCGTGCCGGGTTTAAGGCACTCGAGCTGTCCGTGAGGCGGTGCGCCTCGGGCGAGTTCGTCGCCATCCACGACTGGAAGACATCGCGGACGGTGCCGGGCACGGACTACCAGATTTGGAACACCCCGTGGTCGACGCTGCGCACGCTCCGCCAGGCTTCAGGTGGATTCATGCGCCTGACAGACATTATCGATCAGGTGCCGGATGACATCGTGCTCGCCATCGACCACAAGACCACGTCCTCGGAAGACCAACGCAATCCGGGTGACCTGGCGGCCGAAGAGCAGCTGTTCGATTACTTGGACACGACGTTCGGTGGGCACCCTGAGCGCAGGGTCTTGTGGAAGGTCTTTGCGAAGGGGACCGGAGCGAAGCGCGCGAAGGCCCGTGGCTACAAGGTCATGGCGATGCTCTACCCGAATGAGGTCGCGACCTCGGACCTGTCCCAGTGGGATGTCATCGGGATGGAATGGAGCGCCGGCGCGGACGTATGGAACCGCCTGAACGCATCAGGTAAGCCGACGATCGCACACATCATTGTCAACGACTCGCAGGCGCGCCAAGCGCTCGCGAAGGGAGCGACGGGGCTGATGGCCTCGTATCCATCCCTCGTACACCCGTAGAACAAGAAGGCAGCCCCGCACCCCAATTGAGGGTGTGGGGCTGTCTTCGTGTTTATGCGGCGGCTTTCACGGCGCTAATGAGTGCGTCATCTGGCAGGCGCACGTAGCGCCGTGTCGTCTCAGGCCTCGCATGCCCGAGGACGGCTCCGACGGCCAGCAGGTCGCGGGTGCCGGCGTACATGGCGGTGCCGCATCGGTGCCGGAGGGTGTGCCCGGTCCAGCCAGCAGGGAGTGCCCGCGCGAGCCGCTTCGAGACGTAGCCAGCCGAGAGGTGCCCGCCGTCTTGCCCGGGGAACAGGTAGCCACGGCAGGAGGTCAGGGCGCGTCGCAGGTCCATGCGGATGATCGGGACGTATCGGGTCTTGCCTCCCTTACCCGTCACATACAGACCAGACCCGTCCCAGTCTCGCGAGTGAACGCGCGCGATCTCCATGCACCGCAGGCCTGCATAAGCGCCGAGGAGAATCATCGTGCGGTCGCGCTCGTCAGCCCGAGCGAGCGCGTCGTGGAGCACGTCGTCAGGGACGGGCCGGGCGACACCGGCGGGCACGCGCACGGCCGCCAGCCCCTGCGCGGGTCGACGGGATGAAACCCGCTCCGTGAGCCATCGGAAAACGCCGTGATAGCACCGCGCACGCTCTTGCGCGTCTCGGGCTTCCACGAGCCCGCGGAGAGCACGTACCGCAGGTCAGTCGAGGTCACGGAGGCAGGGCCATCGGGGCATTCGCGGATGACCTTGTGCAGGTGGCAGGTGTAGAGACGAATCGTCCGGGGTGAACGGCCAGCAGCTTGCATCGCGGTCGTCCAGTCTGCGACGGCCGTCCCCCAGTCCCAGAGGGGTGTCATCTGTGTGTCCTAGTTCTCTCGCAGCACCCCGCGCTCGCGGGAGGGGGGATGAGCAGGCCCCCTGTCGCGACCATTGCGGGGTAAGTGTTGGTGGGGGATTCACTGTCTCGCGACGGTGCGAGCGTGTCCACCGGAAAGATGCCGTAATCTAGGCGATGGAAGGAAGATCGTCGGTGTTATCCCAGCTCGGGCGCGAAGGAAACAAAAAGGTAACATTGTGACCAAGCCGATAACCGGACGGTTACTGGTTCGAATCCAGTCGCAGGAGCAGATGCCCCCGAGTTCTCACGGACTCGGGGCTTTTTTGTTGATCGGAGAAGGGGGCCTCATTGGGTGTGATCGCAGGGCATCCCTATGTCGCGTTGCTTATCGCCGTCGTCGCTTTCTACGTCGTCTCGGGGATCGTCGAGGCTGTACGCACGCCTCGCAAGCCGAAGTCTCGCCCGCGTGCCCCCAGAGAGAGCGCAGTCGAGCGCGAGGAGCGTATGCGGCGGCGCTACGCCGAGTTTGGGACGCGCTGGCAGGAATGGAGCGCGCAACCGCGCGGGCAAGGCGATGAGGATCGCCTCGTGACGGCCGCGAGCCTCTGGGGCGCCCGGAGCAGGGAGCTTCCTTCCCTCGGCGCTTCCATGACAGTCAGCTCGGCAAGGTCACGGTCGATAAGCGCAGCTACCTGGCGATGCTGGACACGCCCGCCGACGCGGTGCAGCCGAGGCATGAGCTCGCCCCGACCTCGTGGGCGCGGCTGCGCTTGGACGTGTGGGCCCTGCACTCCAAGGCCGCGCAGAAGCCCCGTCTCATGCGCGTGTGGCTCAGTAGGGATCGTGCGCTCGTGGAGCTGCATCGCACGCGCGTTGTCCAGGTTGACGAGATTCTCCCCAGCGAGGTCGTCGGCTTCGTCCGGGGCTTCACGCGCCTGGGCCCGCGCACCGGCAAAGTGGATGGCCTGCGCTGGCTACCCGCCGAGGCGATGGAGCTGGGGGCTAAGCCCCTGTGGAACACGTTCCGCGTCATGCGCGACATCTCCTGCGTGACTCCCGAGGGGTCGACCGTCGCCGATGCCCTGAATGCAGCGGACTTCCATGCGTTCGCCTTCGTGGCCTTCCGTGCCGAGAGCGCATGGAAAGAGCCCTGTGCCCACTTGCGCGTCTTGGATTGTTCCGGCGTGACCTATCAGGTGGGTGACGCGTTCTCGCAGCAGCTTGATGACGGGGAGGGTGTTCAGGCTTCTCGACGAGGCCGTGGCCGCCCGACCAGGCGCCGCAGTTTGAGGAGGAGGCGTAGCGCGGCCGAGGAGACGGTTGCATCCGGCTGTGATGAGCAGCAGGTTGTAGAAGCGGAGTTCTCTGAGTTGCCCGAACGCGAACCTGAGCCGCTGGCGGACACGGACCTCGCCGTGGTCCCGATCGATCCACGTGAGGTGCTGTGGGCCGTGGAGAAGATGATCGAGCTGTGACTGTTCACTGCCGTGTGCAGACGGGGAGGTGTGAACGGTGAGGGAGAGCTCGTCGAGGCTGTTCTGCGGGTCGTCGAGGAAATCCCCGAGGGGCGTGTGGCCACGTACGGCATGATCGCCCGTGCGGTTGGTACCGGTCCGCGCGTCGTTGGACGAATTATGCACGACTGGGGTGGTGGGGTCCCGTGGTGGCGCGTCGTGAGCGTTCACGGAACTTTTCCGACAACTGTACGGGGTGAGGGATTTCCGAGTGGGAACGAGAGGGGATCCCTCACGATTCGACACGCGGAAAAGTGTTGATCAGCGAGTGCGTGGTGGAGCAGGAGTGGTTGGATAGTGTCGCGCGCTCGGTCATTGAAAACCTGCAGAATAATGCGGAATTGTCAGACTGAAGCCCCTCGAAATTCGATTACGATTTGG
>CAKMQM010000237.1:0-3640 GCA_927911615.1 uncultured Xylanimonas sp. | reverse complement strand
TGGGGCCGGGCTGCTTGGTGTGCCCGTGGGCGGCGGCCCGAGTCATTGATGGTGTTGCTTGTGGCTCCGCTGGTGTTCCGGGCGCCGTCGGGCCCGGCGCCCGCGAGATCGCCACACGCGAGCCTGACGGCTCGGAGTGGTCGATCTCGAAGCCCGCCCGTGCCCTCCGGACCCTCCGGCGCCCTCCACACCAGTGGGACTGGTGCGCTGACGTGTGGCTTGGTGCGTTGGGTCGAAGCCCGGCCGGCCCCG
Source organism: uncultured Xylanimonas sp. (assembly GCA_927911615.1). Classification (GTDB taxonomy): domain Bacteria; phylum Actinomycetota; class Actinomycetes; order Actinomycetales; family Actinomycetaceae; genus Pauljensenia. Next base: position 3,388 of record CAKMQM010000237.1, on the reverse strand, counting down.
CCGCCGCCCACGGGCACCGCAGCCGGCCCCACCACCACTATGGGCACCGCAGCCTGGCCCTGTAGGCCAGCTGGGTCGGTTGTCTGAAACCGTCATCGCCTTTGCGGGTGACGGCCGAGCCTCGACTGAAACCGTCATCGCCTTTGCGGGTGCGAAATGGGTGTTTTTGGTGCAGTTTTCGGGTGCAGAGGTGATGCCGGTTTCAGCGTCCCCTGTTGGGGGCGAGCAGTGGGTGTTTGGTGGGTTTCAATCGTCGCCACGTTGTAGCGCCAATCGGCCCTGCGCCCAGGTCTTGTAGGCGACGTGGCGCACGAGGCTGGCTGCGGTGGGGGTTTGCAGCATTAGAAGCTGGTTGGAGGCGTGTCGCCGGCGTGTCGTACCTTTAATGACGCCATTTCCCCCCGTTTGGTGGCGGCCCGGCTGGGCCGCCACCTTCCGCACCGGCGGCACCTGGTGTACAGGCGCGCTCAGCGAGCCTAGCCCGGCCTCGTCCGTGCGTGTTACGCCCTGAGCGCATCGGACTCATATCGCGCAACCTCGTCTTGCACTCAAGGGTGGTGAGTGCCAAAATCGTAGTTAGCACTCCGACATGGAGAGTGATAAGACCACCGGTTCGATGAGGCCACCTCAAAAGCGTGGCCGTCCGTCGCGGGCATCGAACCCGATCCGCATCGCGGAAGGACACATTTTCAATGAGCAAGATCATCAAGTTTGATGAGGATGCCCGTCGTGGCATGGAGAACGGCCTCAACCTGCTGGCCGACACCGTCAAGGTGACGCTTGGCCCCAAGGGCCGCAACGTCGTGCTCGACAAGAAGTGGGCGCCCCACGATCACCAAGGATGGCGTCTCCGTCGCTAAGGAAATCGACCTCGACGATCCGTTCGAGCGCATCGGCGCCGAGCTGGTGAAGGAAGTTGCCAAGAAGACCGACGACGTCGCGGGTGACGGCACCACCACCGCGACCGTTCTGGCCCAGGCGCTGGTCCACGAGGGCCTGCGTAACGTCGCCGCCGGCTCCAACCCGATCGCCCTCAAGCGCGGCATCGACCAGGCCGTCGAGGCCATCGTTGAGCAGCTGCACGCCGACGCCAAGCCCGTCGAGACCACCGAGCAGATCGCTGCCACGGCCTCCATCTCCGCCAACGATCCCGCCATCGGCAAGCTCATCGCCGAGGCCTTTGAAAAGGTCGGCGCCGAGGGCGTCGTCACCGTCGAGGAGACCAACTCCTTCGACACCACCCTGGAGACCACCGAGGGTATGCGCTTCGACAAGGGCTACCTGTCGGCCTACTTCGTGACCGACCAGGAGCGCCAGGAAGCCGTCCTCGAGGATGCCTACGTCCTCCTCATGGACTCCAAGATCTCCAACGTCAAGGACATCGTCCCCGTCCTGGAGAAGTCATGCAGACCGGCAAGCCCCTCGCGATCATCGCCGAGGACGTCGAGGGCGAAGCCCTCGCCACGCTGGTCGTCAACAAGATCCGCGGCACCTTCAAGTCCGTGGCCGTCAAGGCCCCCGGCTTCGGCGAGCGACGCAAGGCGATGCTGCAGGACATGGCCATCCTGACGGGCGGCCAGGTCATCTCCGAGACCGTCGGCCTCTCCCTCGAGAACGCTGACCTCGAGCTGCTGGGCCGCGCCCGCAAGATCGTCGTCTCCAAGGACGAGACCACCATCGTCGAGGGCGCTGGCGACAAGGACATGCTGGATGCCCGCGTGCGCCAGATCCGCCAGGAGATCGAGAACACCGACTCCGACTACGACCGCGAGAAGCTGCAGGAGCGCCTCGCCAAGCTGGCTGGCGGCGTCGCCGTCATCAAGTCCGGTGCGGCCACCGAGGTTGAGCTCAAGGAGCGCAAGCACCGCATCGAGGACGCCGTTCGTAACGCTCGCGCGGCTTCCGAAGAGGGCCTGGTCGCCGGCGGCGGCGTCGCCCTGATCCAGGCCGCCACCGTGGCGCTGCCCAAGCTCGACGCCTCACCGGCGACGAGGCGACCGGCGTCAACATCGTGCGCCTGGCCGTCTCTGCCCGCTTAAGCAGATCGCTGAGAACGCGGGCGTCGAGGGTGGCGTGGTTGCCGACCGCGTCGCGCACATGGAGCCCGGCCACGGCCTGAACGCCGCGACCGGCGAGTACACCGACCTCATGGCCGCCGGCATCTCCGACCCGGTCAAGGTCACCCGTTCCGCGCTGCAGAACGCTGCGTCGATCGCAGGCATGTTCCTGACGACCGAGGCCGTTGTCGCCGACAAGCCCGAGGCTCCGGCCGCCGGTGGCGACGACGCTGGCGCTGGTATGGGCGGCATGTACTGATCCGCTCGGCGTTAAGCTGATCCGCCTGGGGGCGGGACTCGCGAGGGTCCCGCCCCCAGGCATTTCTGTCTGTCTGCGCCGGTGTGCCACGAGGTCGTGGCGCCTCGTGGGGACAGGGGCGTAGCGCGCGGTGTCAGACCCCCGCAAAGAGGGAAGCGGAATGTGTCTCCGCATCGGCGTAGGTGGAGGCCGCAACCTGCATCTGCGAGGAGATAGCGTCCAAGGCGTCGTGTGTCTGCGCCTGGATGCCCTGCCACTGCGTGATAGTTGCCTGGAAGTTCACCTGCGCGCCGCCCGTCCAGGTGTCCTGAAGGGCGAGCAGCTGGGCCATCATCGTGTCCACTTCGGTGCGGATGGTGGATGCGGTTGTGCAGGCCTGCGCGGAGGCGGCAGCAATTTGTTCGGCGTCGACGGCGTATGCGGTCATGATGTCACTCCTTTGTGGGACCCCGGGTGGGTCCGTCGACATCGACGCTACGCGCGTGACGACGCGTGATCCAGGCAGAAACGAAGCCCTGTGGATAACCGCCCGCACCGAAAAGTGCCTGTGGATAGGTCAGGGTATACCCGTGCTGCTGACGGGCAAGCTACTGGAGGGCTTGGTTGCAGTTCCGGGGGTGTGCCAGCTCATTGCCCTGACAAAAGTCGCACGTAATTCGATTGGATGACGTTTCAACGAAGGTTGAAAAACGTTGCAATTCCAACGTTCTAAATTCAAAGTTTGAAAGGGCTGAGGGGGAATTACGTGCGAAATTGGTTGTGGGCTCAGCAATGAGTGGCGCGAGGGGCCTTGCCGCGGTGCCGGTGGGTGGCGGCAGGGCCAGGTGGGCTGCCGCCCACCGGCACACACAGCGGCCAGGCTCCACAGGTGTGGAGGGTGCCTGGAAAACCCGTGGAGCCAAGAACAACATGCGACATCATGCTGGGCCGCCGCCCACGGGCACATCGAGCAGCTTGAACCTGCAGGGCAGAGTGATGAAGCCGCCCAACCCCAGTGGGGGAGAGCGGCTTCATGCGGCGACGTATCAGACAGTCCGAGCAGGCAAAATCAGCCGCGGCCTCGTCAGTCGGA
>CAKMQM010000236.1:0-3051 GCA_927911615.1 uncultured Xylanimonas sp. | reverse complement strand
CATACTCTTCGCCGTTGACCCACAGGTTGATTGTCATTGGTTTACCTTCTTCCCATTCATCCACGAATGGCGGAACAACTTTGTTAGGACAAACAATAGCACGTCCCTAAGACTAATGTCGCGACGTCCGAAACATCAGCGCCAACAGGGCCCAGATTGTCCCGTCTATAGGACACGCCCCCATCGCCAACTCCCCACACCAGCCAACGCACCGTTTCACAAAACGTTTCACGCCGGGCCTACTGACGCACCAAGGGTATACGCGACAGGGGCGGCCGCGGACTAATCCGGGGCCGCCCCTCACGCACTCAGCGCATCACAGGTAGTGACGCTGCGGCTTGCGGTCGCGCTGGTAGTCCTCGTACGCACGCTGGGTCGACTCGAGCACGGACACCTCCGAGATCGCCACGTCCCACCAGGAGGATCCGGGCGGGTTGGGGCCCATCAGGTCGGTCTCGATGTGGATCATGGTCGCGCGATCCGAGGCAGCGGCAGTCTTGTAGGCCTCCTTGAACTCCTCGATCGTGTGGACCTCGAGCACGTCGATGCCCCACGAGCGTGCGTTCGCCGCTATGTCCACGCCAGCGATCGTGTCCGTATCCTCCAGGTGCGAGCCGGTCCCACGCTGGCGGTACTTCGTGCCGAAGCGCTGGGAGCCGCGCGACTCGGACAGGGCGCCGATCGACGCGAAGCCGTAGTTCTGCAGCAGGACGTAGATGACCTTGATGCCCTCCTGGGCAACCGTGGCCAGCTCCATCGGAAGCATCTGGTAGGTGCCGTCGCCGACGATCGAGACGACCTCGGACTGCGGACGCGCCAGCTTGACGCCCATGGCGGCCGGGACCTCGTAGCCCATGCAGGAGAATGCGTACTCGACGTGGTACTGGACGGGGGTCTTGGCCTGCCACAGGGCCTGCAGGTCGCCGGGCATCGAGCCGGCGGCGTTGATGACCACGTCCTCGTCGCCCATCAGCTCGTTGAGGGCGCCGAAGACCTCGGTCTGAGCGGGCAGCGGGGCGTTGCCCACGTGGTAGCACTGCTCGACCTTGGCGGCCCAGGCCTCGCGCTCGGCGGCGATCTCGGCGGTGTAGGCCTCGTCGACGCGGTAGTCGGCCAGCTCCTCGGTCAGCGCCACGAGCGCCTCGCGCGCGTCGGCCACGACCATCTCGGCGCTCTGCTTGGCGGCGTCGAAGGGCGTGATGTTGATGTTGACGAAGGAGACATCGGGATTCTTGAACTGCGTCTTCGAGGCCGTGGTGAAGTCGGAGTAGCGCGTGCCCACGCCGATGATCAGGTCGGCCTTGTCGGCGAGGTGGTTGCCCGAGTCGCCGCCGGTGGAGCCGACGCCGCCCACGGAGCAGGGGTGATCGCAGTTGATAGCACCCTTACCGGCCTGCGTGTCGGCGACCGGGATACCGGTCGAGGCCGCGAATGCGCGCAGCTCCTCGAGCCTCGGAGTAGATGGCGCCGCCGCCGGCGATGATGAGGGGGCGCTTGGCGGCGCGGATCTTGGCGACCGCGCGCTCGATGGCGGCACGCTCGGCCGGGGGACGGCGCACGTGCCACACGCGCTTGGTGAAGAACTCGACCGGCCAGTCGTAGGCCTCGGCCTGAACGTCCTGAGGCAGAGCGATCGTGACGGCACCGGTTTCGGCCGGGTCGGTCAGGACGCGCATGCCGTTGAGCAGCGAGGGAATCAGCTGCTCGGGACGGTTGATGCGGTCGAAGAAGCGCGACACGGGACGGAACGCGTCATTGACGGTCACGTCGAGCGAGGTCGGATCCTCGAGCTGCTGGAGGACCGGGTCCGGGATGCGGGTCGCGAACTGGTCGGAGGGGAAGATGAGGACGGGCAGGCGGTTGGTCGTCGCCGTCGCGGCGCCCGTGACCATGTTGAGCGAGCCGGGGCCAATCGACGCGGTCGTCATCCAGGTCTGTAGGCGGTTCGTCGTCTTGGCGAATGCCGTGGCCGCGTGGACGGCACCCTGCTCGTTGCGGGGCATGATGTAGGGCATCGGGTTCTCGCCCTCGGCGGGCGCAATCTCGTTCTGCAGCAGGGCCTGACCGATGCCGGCGACATTACCGTGGCCGAAAATACCGAAGGCGCCCGCGATGAGGCGGTGCTCGACGCCGTCGCGCTCGGTGTACTGGTTGGACAGGAAGCGAATGATTGCCTGCGCGACCGTCAGGCGCACGGTTCCCTTGTAGGCTTCTTTGCTCATGGGTAGTCCTTTCCGGGCTTTCTTACTTGTTCATGGGGAGGCGGGGGTCTACTTCCTGGTTTTCCCAGTCGCGCGGATCCAGTGGTGCGCCGGATCGTCGGGGGCGAGCCACACGAGGTCCTCGTTCGGGCCGGCCATGACGTTCAGGTAGTACATGTCGTAGCCGGGGGCCGCGACGCAGGGGCCGTGGTAGCCGTGGGGCACGAGGCGACGTCGCCGTCGTGGACCTCGCAGCACAGGTCGATCGGGCGGCCGGGGCTGCCGTAGGTGCGGTGCAGGCCAAAGCCCTTGGACCCCTCGGGGCCGTCTTCGATCTCGAAGTAGTAGATTTCCTCGAGCTCACGCTCGTCCTCGGAGTCCTGCTCGTGCTTGTGGGCCGGGTAGGAGGACCAGTTACGCCGGGGGTGATGACCTCGCAGGCCAGCAGGTGGGAGGTGGTGACGCCCTCGACGGCCAGGGAGTAGTTGTTGACCTGGCGCGAGCAGTCGCCGGCGCCGCGCAGGTCGATGCGAACCTGGCTCTTGGGGTAGTAGGCGACGGGGATGTCGCGGGTGGCGATCGCGGAGGGGAAGGCGAAACGGCCGCCCTGGGCGGAGGTGATCGTCAGGGTCTTGCCGCGTCCGACGTACAGGTAGTCGGTGACGCCGGAGAAGACGCTGCGGCGCCCCTCGAGCTCGAAGGTCTGCCCGTCGACCTCGACGGTTGCGCCGCCGGCGAGGGGCAGGACGAGGAGCTCGGCCTCGCCGGTCTCGACAACCTGGGAGGCGCCGGCCTCGAGGACCAGGACACGCAGGCCCGAGAAGGCCCAACCGGCACGCTGGGGGTCAAT
>CAKMQM010000235.1:0-7651 GCA_927911615.1 uncultured Xylanimonas sp. | reverse complement strand
GTCGGCGCGGGCCTTGGGCTCGCGCCGACAATTTTTTTTAAAGGAGCAGCGGCACCGTTGCGACGATTGTCGTGACTGCAAACAGGGGCTATTTTGTGAAGCAGCGTGCACCTCGTAGGTTGATGTTACGTGGAAAACTATGCGATGAGACAGAAATATCAAGGGAGCGCTGTAGGATGGTGGTATAGAAATATGCCTGGAGGAGGGGTGCCATGAGTACGCATGTTGCTGTCGCTGAATCTGTGCTAGCGTGGGCTCTCCAGCGCGCTGACCGCTCCTACGAAGAAGCGGTTGATAAGTTTCCGAAGCTTGGAGATTGGCTGAGTGGGGAGGCCCTGCCAAGGCTCCGCGAGCTCGAGAAATTCGCATCCTTCACGCATGTGTCCCTGGGGGCGCTCATCATGCCCGAGCCGCCGGATGAGGCACTTCCTATTGCGGACATGCGTACCCGCGAGAGCAAGGCTATCGAACGTCCTTCCGGGAATCTTCTCGATACTATCAACCGTTATCAGCTCTTCCAGGACTGGTACCACGATTACGCTCGTGAGCAGGGGGCGGAGAAGCTTCCGTTCTTGGGTTCCGCGAGCACGCAGGATAATCCGCACATGGTTGCTCGCCGTGTGCGCGAGCTTCTGCGTCTTGATCGGGTGAAGGCGAACAGCCCGGACCAATGGCGACGTGACATCGTCAAAGCGCTCGAAGACATGGGTGCCCTTGTGATGATGAGCGGCATCGTCGGAAACAACACTCGTCGGCCTCTGTCTTCTGATGAGTTCCGTGGCTTTAGCCTCTACGACGATCTTGCGCCCCTGATTTTCGTCAATCTCGCCGGAGAGTCCTACGGTGCTCAGAATTTCACGCTCGTTCACGAGTTTGCCCACTTGCTGGCAGGGCATAGTGCCCTCTCTGGTGGAGACCATCTACTCGGAGGCACTGGTGAGGAGGCATGGTGTAACCGTGTCGCCGCGCTAGCGCTGCTACCTGATGATGCCTTGGCGGTGTTCGATGCAGCGCAATCCGTGCAGGACTACCGGGTAGCCGCGCGTCGCTTTGGCGTGTCAGCTGAGGTTGCGCTCCATAGGTTGCGCAGCGCGCGCAGGATTGATGAAGGGCACTATCGAACTGTTCTGGATGCCGTTCGTGCCGATTATGGGGCAGAGAAAATGCCGAGTCGGAAGGGTGGCGACTTCTACAACACCCTTACCGCGCGACTCGGACGACCGCTCGCGACCGCGATCGTCTCCTCCACCCTGGAGGGACGTATAGGCTTCACTGAGGGGTTCCGCATGATTGGTAGTCATAAGCGGGAAGTGTTTGACGAACTGGCCAGACGACTCCAGGTGGTGTGAGCGATGTACGTCCTGGATACGAACGTCTTCATTGATGCGGCAAACGCGTACTATGCGTTCGATCTGGCCCCCGGATATTGGGACTTCCTCGTTCAGCTATTTGACTCTCACCACGCCTTGAGTATCAAGCACGTGTACAAAGAAATTGATAGTGCAAGCGACGACGATCCTCTCAAGGTCTGGGCGAAGCTGAATAGGCAACACTTTGTCGATCTCGATCTGCACGTGGTCGACTACTATCAACCGGTGATGGATTGGGCCCAGGCACAGAACTACACAGCGAGTGCGATTAGCGAGTTTCAGAGTGTGGCGGATTCCTGGATCGTTGCGTACGCGCTGGCCAATAACTGGGTGGTCGTGACGCATGAAAAGTCAGCGCCAAAATCTAAGAACCGCATCAAGATCCCAGATGCATGTGCTGGCGTCGGGGTGATATGTGCAAGCCCCTTTGAGATGCTTCGCAGCGAGAGTATGTGCCTCGTTCTCTAGCGTGTCGCCTCTGCCGCAGGACGAGGCCTGGGTCCGCCTCCTCGTTCACGAGGACCACGTCGCCGTTGTGGCGGATGCGTCCGTGACGCAGGTGTCGGGTCTGCCGAGCGGATTCGACTACTCGCGTTCCGCGATTCTGACGCCGGGCGCGGCATGCTCGTGGGATGGGCAGAGTCTGACCCTGCAGGCGGGGGAGCAGCCTCCGAGCGATGCTCGCGGCGATGCTTTGCCGCTGGTCATCACAGCCCCACGGGCGTGAGACGAGGTTGTCGGCGCGGGCCTTGGGCTCGCGCCGACAACTTTTCTGAAGGAGCAGCGGCACCGTCGCGACTATCGTCGTCGCGATGACGAGGGGTTCGAAGATGCACAGGGGGATGCGGGCTGCCAGGCGGCGCCCCGCCCACGCGCACGCAAGGATCACGTCACACGCAGAATGTTGCGTGCCACGGCGCTGGAGAGCAATGGGGTGGAAGCGAACGAGTCGCTTCCACCCCCATATGATTCGCGCGGGAAGTTGAGGAACCGCGCGAAGCTGCTCACTGACCCAGCAGCGTGCCCTTCACGTAGTCACGCGCGATGTGCGCGTACTCGAGCGGAGGGGCGATCTTCGGATCCTGCTCGGCCTCAACCAGGATCCAGCCCTTGTAGCCGTGCTCAACGAGGAAGGTGTAGGGCTCGGTGAAATCGATGGTGCCGTCGCCGGGAACCGTGAACATGCCGGCGAGGAAGGAGTCGAGGAAGGAACGCTTGGCCTGGCGGGACTCTTCCATCTTGGCGGGACGCACATCCTTGAAGTGCACGTGCTTGATGCGGTCGATCGCACCGCGCAGCAGGCCCATGACGTCGCCGTCGCCCACGAATGCGTGGCCCGTGTCGAAGAGTAGGGAGACCTTGTCTGGGTCGGTCAGCTCGAGCAGGCGCAGCGTCTCATCCTTGGTCTGGACGACGGTGCCCAGGTGGTGGTGGTAGACCAGGTCAAGGCCGTACTCGTGGGCGATCTCGCCGAGCTTGTTCAGGCCCTCGGCCAGGACCGGCCACTCCTCATCCTTGAGGACGGGCTTGTTCTCGAAGATGCAGATGTCGCGGATCCCCTGCACCGAACCGGTCTGCTCGGAGACGACGACGCGGGTCGCGCCCAGGAAACTGCAGGTACTCGCAGGTGGCGCGGAAGTCTGGGATGACGGCCTCGGCGCCGTCGCGGACGATGAAGCTGGAGAACCACTGGGCGACGATCTTCAGGCCAGCGGCGTCGGCCTTTTCCTTCGTCTCTTCCTTTGAGGGGTACCAGCCGGCGACCTCGGTGCCCGCAAAGCCGGCCTCGGCCAGGTCGTCGAACATGACGTCAATGGTGTTCCATTCGCCGACCTCGGGAATGTCGTCGTTACGCCACGCAATCGGGTGCATGCCCCAGGTGATGCCATTGGGGTCGTTGATCGCGGTTGCGGGATCGTAGACGTGAGTCATTGCAGCTCTCCTATGAGTCGCGGTTGTGTCCGTTGCGATGTGCGCCGGTGTCACTATTCTACTCAATCCCGTTCAATTGTCCAGACAAAGAAAGTCCCGGCGGGGATGGAACCCCGCCGGGACTTTCGAGACTCTATCAGGCCAGCGACACGGGCTTGCCGGTCTTCGCCGACTCCGTGGCGGCCTCGGCCAGGCGCAGAGCCTCGATCGCATCGTCGATGGACGGCGTGGGCTTGGTGCCCCCGACAACCGCGTCGATGAAGGCGGTCAGCTCAATGCGGTAGGCGTCCGCGTAACGCTGCAGGAAGAAGTCCAGGTACGGCTCGGCAGCATCCGTGACCTCGGCATTGGACAGGCGCACGGTGGTGGCGCGGATGTTGTCCGCGTTGAGCGTGCCTGTCGAACCCTGGGCCTCCAGGCGCTGGTCGTAGCCGGCCGAGCACTTGCGGTTGTTGACGATGGTTGCGACGACGCCGGCGGCGTTCTTCAGGGTGACCACGGCGGCGTCGAAGTCGCCGGCTTCCCTGATCTCCTCGTTGAAGTTCTGGCCGAAGGCGTGCACCTCGACGATGTCGCCCAGGAAGAAGCGTGCCATGTCGAAGTCGTGGATGGTCATGTCGCGGAAGATACCGCCGGAAACCTTCACGTACTCGGCCGGGGGAGCGGCAGGGTCACGCGAGATGATGAGCAGGTTCTCCAGATCGCCGATCTTTCCCTCTTCGAGCTGGGCGTGAACCGCGGCGAAGGAGGGGTCGAAGCGGCGGTTGAAGCCGAACATAACGGGCACGGACACGGCGCCCAGCTCGTCACGGGCGGCCTCGACGTCCTTCATGTCCAGAGCGATCGGCTTCTCGCACAGCACGGCCTTGCCGGCCTTGGCGGCGGCGAGCAGGTGGGGGATGTGCAGCGGCGTGGGCGAGCCGATGACGATGGCGTCGACCCCCTCGTCGGTGAAGACGGAGTCCACGTCGGTCGTGTGGCGGGCGCCGTAGACCTCCGCCAGCTTCTGCGCGGCGTCACCGAAAGGATCGGCAACGAGGGCGAGGGTGGCGCCGGTGTGCGCGGCGATGGTCTTGGCGTGGACGTGGCCGATGCGGCCGGCGCCGATAACGGCAATGTTGAGCATCTTTGCTTCTTTCTAGGTGAGGGGGTGCTGGAGAGCAGAAAAACCGTGACCGACGGTGGCCCCACACGCGACGTGTGGGCAACCGAGTGGATCACGGGGCGGGCATAATGACGTCGCGCACCAGGGCGTCGAGGTCAGCGTCTGCCTGCAGGAAGCCGCGCAGGGTCCTCGCGGTGGCGCCGAAGGTGTCGAACTCCTCCGGGGTCATGCCGTCGGGCTCGTAGGCGCGGACGAACTCGGGGATCGAGAGCAGCGTCTTCATGATGTCTTCGCGCACCGGGATGTCCATGCGCTCTTCCATCTTGTAGTCCGAGTCGTTGATGCGCTTGGCCCACTTGAACGGCGGGGAGATGACGACGTCGCCACCGACGAACTCGGACCAGTGCATGACGTTACGGAACGCGGCGCAGAGCATGCGGGCGCGCAGGCCGCGCTTGCGGAACTCCTGGTAGGCGCGCTTGAAGGCGGCAATGCCACACCACTCGAGGTGACCCGGATCCAGGAACATCTCGTCGCGCTCGGCGACCTCCTTGATCCAGTCGTCGAGGCGGCCCACCATGAGGGTCACGACCGGGCCCATCTGGGAGGTGTCCTTGCCCTCGGCCTCGCGGCGCTTGAGGCCGCGCTCGATGGCCTCGCCCGTGGTGACGGCCTGTGCGACGGAGAAGGAGACCGTCACGTTGACGGACACGCCGCGGTAGGTGGCCTCTTCGATGGCCTCGATGCCCACCGAGGTGGCGGGGATCTTCACGATGATGTTCTTAGCGAGGTTGTGGAATTCCTCGGCCTGGTTGGCCAGGGCCTTGGCGGAGCGAGCCAGGCGCGGGTCCGTCTGCATCGAGAGACGACCGTTGCGGCCATTCTCGGCCTCGAAAATGGGCTCGAGGAGCTTGGCGGCCTCGAGGGACAGCTCGCGCACGACCTGCCAGCCGATCTCAGACTCGGTGGCGTCGGGCATTTCCTTGGCGAGCTCCGCAATGCGGGGCAGCCACACGTCGCGACGCTGGTTGATGCAGGTGTAGGCGATGGTCGGGTTGCAGGTAGCACCAACGCCGCCGAAGGAGATGGACTGCGCCAGCTCGCTGGGATCCGAGGAATCGTTCCACAGGGCGGTGGGGGTGTTACGCGCGGCGTCCAGAAGGGGGCCGGGGGTGTACTCGATGGACATGGCGGGAAGCACTCCTTTGTGATTTCTTTCGACTTTCTCCGTCGGGGATAAGTCTACGGCGAGCACCTACGCCTGTCAACAGTTTGTTAGGACAAAGTGTCAATATCTTGTCACTGAGCGAAAAGGCTAGCCTCGAAGGAGTATCGCGATGCGCGGTAGATATGGTTGCCGTACTCGACAATGCGTCCCGAGGGGTCGTATGTCGTGCGCTGCGTCGTCAGCAGGGCGGCGCCGCGGTGCTCGGACAGGAGCTTGGCTTCTTTTGTTGTCGCACTGCGGGCGCCGATCACCTGGCGGGCCGAGGCTAGGGTGACCCCGCGCTCGCGCATCAGGTCGTAGAGGGAGGCAGACTCGAGCTCCTGCATGGTCGGCGCGATGTCCGTCGGGATGAAGTTGGTAAGCACGGCGATCGGCTCGTCGTTGGCAAAACGCGTGCGCTCAATGTGGACGATGAGTGTTCCCTCGGTGATCTTGAGGATGTCGGCTTCCTGAGCGTTGGCCGGGCGCGCCTCGTAGCGCTGGATCGTCGTGTGGACCTTGTGGCCGGCGTTGACGAGGTCGCGCATGAGGGAGGTGAGCTCCATGGGGCGGTGAACGTGGCGCGGGGACACGATCGTACCGACGCCGCGGCGGCGCGTCAGGAGGCCGCGGTCAACGAGGCGCTGGAGCGCCTGTCGTGCCGTGGGGCGGGAGACATGCAGTCGCGCAGCCATTGACAGTTCGTCCTCCAGGCGCGTGTCCGCAGGCAGGGCACCGGAGTTGATGAGCTGTGCGATGGGTTCTGAAATCTGGAAGTACAGCGGCACGGGGGAGGAGCGATCCAGCGTGATGTCTGGAACGTAGGGGGTGTTCTCCGAGGTGGGCGATGCTTTGGACATGTCAAACCTTCGTGTGTGGCGCGACAGCGGTGCTAAATATTTAGGGTTACATAGTATCAGCGTTGATGTAAAGGGTGAGAGTGACGCGCTGTTACATATTGTATAGACAAAGTTTGACGATTGCCTGTTGATAGTGCATCCTTGGAACGAAAGGTTTACGGCCACCCCAATGGAGAGGAAGGAGACGCCATGTCTCTCGAGCGCCGCTATGTCGACATTCTAACAATGGGTCGTTCCGGCATTGACATTTTTCCTCTCCAAGTTGGCGCCCACCTCGAAGATGTCGAAACCTTCGGAAAGTTCCTCGGCGGCAGCCCGACGAACGTCGCCGTCGCAGCTGCCCGCCTCGGGCATCGCTCCGGCGTCATCACCGGCGTGGGGGACGACCCCTTCGGCCGCTTCGTGACGCGAGAGCTGGAGCGCCTCGGCGTCTCCTCCGATCATGTCGTCACCGTGCGCGACTTCCACACCCCCGTGACCTTTGCCGAGCTTTTCCCGCCAGACTCCTTCCCGCTCTACTTTTACCGCGAACCCAGCGCCCCGGACCTGGAGCTGGGGGAGGATCAGGTGGATTGGGATGCCGTCGAACGCGCCGGAATCTTCTGGTTCACCGTGACCGGCCTGTCGCGCGACTCCTCCTTCGGCCTGCACCTGCGCGCCCTCGATCATCGCGACCGCTCCAATGGCGTAACGATCCTCGACCTCGACTACCGCTCCAATCTGTGGAGCGGCATGGCCCAGGCGCGTTCGCGCGTCGCAGCTGTCCTGTCCCGCGTGGACGTCGCCGTCGGTAACCGCCAGGAATGCGAGATGGCTGTCGGCGTCTCCGATCCCGAAGGAGCGGCCGACGCACTCCTCGAACGGGGCGTCAAGCTGGCGATCGTTAAGCAAGGCCCCAAGGGAACCCTCGCCAAGACCGCCGACGAGCGCGTGTGGGTCGATGCCTGGGACGTGGACGTCGTCAACGGACTTGGCGCGGGGGACGCCTTCGGAGGGGCACTCATCCACGGCCTCGTCGAAGGATGGGACCTCGAGCGCACGATCCGTTACGCCTCGGCCGCGGGAGCCTACGTGTGCTTGCACATCGAATGCTCGACCGCCATGCCCACCCTCGAGCAGTTGAGCGCCTTCGTTGAAACGGGGGGTCCTCCCGTAATCCACCCGACCTGCCCCAGCC
>CAKMQM010000234.1:0-3064 GCA_927911615.1 uncultured Xylanimonas sp. | reverse complement strand
TCGTCCCGCCCCGGCCTCGTGCCTGCCCCGGCCTCGTGCCTGCCCCGGCCTCGTGCCTGCCCCGAACGAACGGAAACGATCATGACCCGCCCCGCCCGCGTCCTTATGGTGTGCACCGGTAACATCTGCCGCTCGACGATGGCCCACGCGGTCCTCGAGCAGGCCGCCGCGCGTGCCGGCGTGGACGTCGTCGTCGATAGCGCCGGCGTCTCCGACGAGGAAGCCGGCAACCCGATCGACCGCCGCGCGGCCCGCGTGCTGCGCGACGCCGGGTACGCCGTGCCCGACCACCGTGCGCGCCAGATCCGCGCCGGCGAGCTGGGGGAGTGGGACCTCGTGCTGGCCATGACCTCGCGCCACCTGAGCGTCCTGGAGCGCCTCGCCGAGCGCGTGGGGGTTGAGCACGAGGGCGCGCCCGCGTCCGCCGCCGACCTGGGGCAGGGGCCGCGCGTGTGCCTGTACCGCGACCTCGACCCCGAGGGCAGCGGCGACGTGCCCGACCCGTGGTACGGCGGCCACCAGGACTTCCTGGACACCCTCGAGGTCATCGAGCGAGTCACCCCGCAGATCCTCGCCCTGGTGCACTAGGCGCGCGGACTGATTACTCGTTGCCCCATTAATTTCGCACGTAATTCCCCTGAGGGATCTTCGGGTTACCCCGAGAAAACCGCATGATTTCAACGTTTAGAATTCAAATGTTGAAATAGTGGTGGTGGAATTACGTGCGAAATTAGTGTTGAAGGTGATAACTAGGCAGGTATCCGCTCAGGATGTCAAGGAAGGCGGCGTTCTTCACTGCGTCGCGCGCGTCTTCTGTTCTGGTGTCGGGTACGAGGCGACGGAGGGCTGTCACCGAGACCGGGACCTCTCGCGCGAAGTCGCCATTCATGACGTCGTCATAGGTGAATCGAAGGACGACGTATCCGCGCCGTAGGAGTTCTCGATCGCGTTTGAGGTCCTTCTCGCGCTGCTCTTTCGATGAGTGGAAGGCCCAGCCATCCACCTCGATGACGATGAAGCCGAGGATAATCATGTCGACCTCGCCGACTCCTTCAATCCAGACACCGACCTGCGGTGTCAGCCCCATATCAATGAGCTGCAAACGTGCAACTGTTTCGAGGATTGAGCGGGCTCGGTCCGACGAGAGGGAAAGCGCTTCTTTGAGGTGAGGTAGTCGGCTGCCGGTTGGTGGGATAGTGAGCGTCGAGACGTCGTAGAGGCCGCGATTGCGCGCGGCGTCGAGCATTGGCAGAGATACCTTCAGCGGCATGCAGACGAGCACTCGCTCCAAGACTGTCCCAATGCTGGCGACGTGAGTGCTTCTTTCTTCGTCGCTCACGAGCTGTTCCCTATGGATGCATACGTCGTCGAAGCGGCGTAGCTTCGACGGGTGCATTCCACGGTTATACGCAACTGACAGGTGGGTCTTTTGGGGTCGTTCCTCCATGAGGACCGGAAGTTCGTAAATTTGTGCAGCGCTCACGCAGGAGATGCACGCGTTGTATACGAAAGCGCGTACCTGATCGAGACTGAAGCTGTTCTTGTCATAGATCCAGCCTCGGTAGTGTCCGATGGACTGGGGGAGCATGGTGGGAGCGAGCTCTGCGTGGCGCAAGCTCGATAGTTTGGTGATTCCGTGCCGTTTACGTAGCTCTTCGTTGAGATCCATGCATAGATCGTGCTACTTTGTGACGCTTTGTGTGAGCTGTTTGAAAAATCTGTGGATAACTAAGAAATTTCGCACGTAATTCCCCGCCGAGGTCTTTTTGGTACCTCGTGAAAACCGCATGATTTCAACGATCTGATTTCAAATCTTGAAAGAGGTGCGGGGGAATTACGTGCGAAATTGAAAAGTGGAACTCAGTCCGGCAGGGACACTCCCGCCTCGGTGAGGAGAGTGCGGATCTGCTCCTCGACGCCCTTCGTGCCGCGGCCCATCGCGACCAGCTTGCCGTCCGAGCCCGCGATGAAGTGCGTCGGCCACGCCGTCGCACCGTAGGCCTTGAAAGCCTCCAGGTCGGGGTCCAGCGCCACCGGGTAGGTGATGCCCAGCTTCTCAATCGACGCGTTCACCACCGAGGTGTCGCGCTCGTAGGCCTGCTGGGGCGAGTGCACGCCCACGACGACCAGGCCGTAGTCCTTGTACTTCTCGTAGATGGCCTCGAGCTCGGGGATCTCGCGCTGGCAGTTCGTGCACGAGCTCGACCAGAAGTCCACGAGCGTCACCGTGCCGGACGGCTGGCCCAGGGAGTTGAGCCACTCCGAGGTCTGGATCGTCGGCATGGCGCCGCAATCCTTCGCGCCATTACGCGCGCACTGCGCGAAGTCGGTGCTCGCCTCGACTTCCTTCTCGGGCTCGCACGCGCCGTCCTCGCAGGCGCCTTCAGTGCTGGCCTCGAGCGAGGCCGTGTAGTCGGGGATCATCCGCTGCAGGGCCATCGGGGCGTCCGTCGCGATACCCAGCGCGAGCGCGATCATCGCGACGCCCGCGGCGATGCGCAGGGGACGCTGGCGGGTCTTCAGGAAGCGGGCCGCGACGCCCGAACCGGCGATCGCGACGATCATCAGCGGGATCGACACGCCGATCGCGAAGGAGATGGCCAGGCCGATGATGTGCCACGTGATCTGCCCGGAGCTCGAGGCCACGATGATCGAGGTCAGCACCGGACCCGCGCACGGCACGAACGCCGCGCCCAGGACGAGGCCGAGGCCGAAGCCCGCGCTGTCACCCGTCGTCCGAGGTGCCAGGCGCGCGAAGGGCGCTCGAGCACTTCCATGATCTTTGGGACGATCATGCCGATGCCCACGGCCAGCAGCAGGATGATGCCGGTCCAGCGGATCAGCGCCTGCGGCAGGTTGAGCAGGCTGAGCAGCGCCGAACCCGCGACCGTGATGATCATGAACGAGGTGACGAGGCCCAGGACGATGAGCACGGGACGACGTGTTACCGAGTCGCTGCCGTCGGCCTTCACGGCTGCCTTCTTCGGCGCTTCGCCGCCCAGGTTCACGCCCGGAGCAACGCGGAATAGTGACGGGTCGATGCCCGTCTTTCCGCCCTCGGACG
>CAKMQM010000233.1:0-3571 GCA_927911615.1 uncultured Xylanimonas sp. | reverse complement strand
TTCGAGGCTTTGGTAGGACTCCACGACGAGGCGCCCGCCGACCCTCAGACTGGACAGCGCCCGCGGGAGTGCCCGCTCCAAGATGGTCAGCTCGTCGTTGACCGCAACGCGCAGCGCCTGGAACGTGCGTTTCGCCGGGTTGCCGCCCGTGCGCCTCGCCGGTGCTGGGATTGCCTCGCGAATGATATCCACGAGCTCTCCGGTGCGAGTGATGGGCGCGTCGTCTCGGCGGCGGATGATGAGCCTGGCGATCCGGGGTGCAAACTTCTCTTCTCCGTAGGTGCGCAGGATACGGATCAGTTCGCCTTCCGAGGCGGTGGCCAGCAGGTCCGCCGCGCTCTGCCCGCTCGTCGCGTCCATCCGCATGTCGAGCGGAGCGTCCTTCGAGTAGGCGAAGCCGCGGTCGGCTTCGTCGAGTTGGAGGGACGACACTCCCAGGTCCATGAGAACGCCGTCCACGCGAGCGCCCGCACCGAGCTGCTCCTCAACGGCCTTATCGATGTTGTCATACGTGGTGTGGACCGCGCGGAAACGTGTCCCGAAGCGCTCGAGGCGCGCCGAGGCCAGCTCGATGGCCTGGGGGTCACGATCAATGCCGATGACGGTGAGCCCCTCGAAACGCTCGAGAGCTCCCTCGGTGTGACCGCCCATGCCGAGGGTTCCATCCACGAGGACGGCACCGGGACGCTCGATCGCCGGGGCGAGCATGTCGAGGCACTCGCGTAGCAGCACGGGGACGTGACGCTCGCTCGCGGGGCGCGACGAATCGCGCACCGACTCCGATGCATCACGCATGTCGCGCCTCCTTTACGTTTATCGCCTCGATCCGTCCACCCAGGTCCCCCACCGTGCTCCGCCACCGGGGAAGTGATGTCGGAACAGCGGGCGGAGACCTGGACGTACGGGTCAGAACATCCCGGGAATAATCTCTTCTGCTGTATTGGAGAAGACCTCCTCCTGGACCGCGAGGTATTCGCGCCAGGCCGAGGCATCCCAGATTTCGGCTCGCGAGCCCGCACCAATGACGGCGAGCTCACGCCCCAGACCGGCGTATGCACGCAGGTCTGCGGGGACGCTAATGCGCCCCTGCTTGTCCGGGACCTCCTTGTAGGCACCCGAGAGCATCACGCGGATCCAGTCACGCGCCTGCTTGGACGACAGGGGCGCGCGGCGCAGTTCCGCGGTCATGTTCTCGAACTCCGACGCAGGGAATGCGTAGATGCAGTGCTCTTGTCCGCGAGTGAGGACGATTCCACCCTCCATGTCCTCGCGAAAGCGCGCGGGCAGGAACATGCGACCCTTGTCGTCGAGCTTGGGCTCGTACGTACCGAGGAACATGTCACCGCCCTCCCCTGTTCGGAACTTTCCCCCACTTTAACCCACCAAACCCCATATTTACGCAGGAACTTACGGCGTGGCGCGAGATACATCGAGTAAAAATGGCGGAATTGCAGCGAAAAAATCAGGTGGAGAAAAGTGGGGAAATCTTGCACACACTCGGTGAGTCGCGCCGTAGCAAACGACGACTGTCAGAGTCGATGACACACGACAAATCAGCCATCATTCGTTGTTATTACAGCGTTTTCACGAGGCATGGGAGCGTTGAGAGGGCATCGGCACCACTCTCGGGGAGGACAGTGGGGAGTGAGGTGGGGAATCCCGGGGAGCACAGTGGGGAGCGCAGTAAAGCGGGGCGAGCCGGCTAAACCGGCTCGCCCCGCTTCATCGTTCGGATGGAACGCCTAGTCGTTGTCTCGACGGTCGTCCCAGCGGCGCTCCTGATCCTGGATGAAGGAACTCCATCCGCTGCTCTTATCTGCGCCATGCTCGGACGATTCGTCGGCCGATTCCGACGACGATGCTCCCGGTCGCGACAGGGCGTAGAGGATACCGGCGACCGTCAGCGCGAAACCGGCGACCCCCAGGAGGATCGAGAGGATCGAGTAGCCCAGGGAAACCGCGGCGACCAGGACAACCATGCCCAGGACCGCTCCGGTCAGGCCCAGCGCGATGCGACGCGGCGCGCGCGCCCCACGAGCAGGCTCGGCTTCCTCCTCGGCCGCGGGGGCGGACATCTGGGAGGCCAACGCCGGGTCTTCCTCACGCAGGGATGCTTCCATCTGCTCGAGGATCTTCTTCTCGTACTCGGTGAGAGCCATTGGGTGCCCCTTTCGGACGGTGGTGTCCTCAGCTTAGCGCGTGTGACATGCCGGAGACGAACTGGCCTTACAGGAGCGTTCCCTGCGTGGGCTCTTCATTGCCGGGGTCACTCCCCTGCCCGTGCAACTGAGCGGCGGGGCCGGCGGGAGGAGCCCCGGCCT
The DNA here is from genome assembly GCA_927911615.1 of uncultured Xylanimonas sp. Classification (GTDB taxonomy): domain Bacteria; phylum Actinomycetota; class Actinomycetes; order Actinomycetales; family Actinomycetaceae; genus Pauljensenia. The sequence goes on along the minus strand of CAKMQM010000233.1, from coordinate 1,250 downwards.
CGTTGCTATCCCCACCAAAGGAGCGCCTGCCCGGCACCTTCTTACCCAGCAGCGTGGCGGGGGCGAGTGCGCCCGCGCCGAACTTGTCACGGATCTGATCCATCGCACGCTCGGAGGCGGCGGGCCTCTCATCGCGGTCCAGCGTGACGGCGACACCGCCCGAGCGCGCCTGCAGCCCCTCCACGCGCACGCCGAAGAGCCGCACTCCCCCGATGGGCATATCCTCGCGGGCAAATAGGCCCTGTGCCGCCTGCGCAATATCGCGCCCCGTGTCGGTGGGGGCCACGAGGCTCACGCTGCGCGTGATCGTATGAAAATCGGTGCCGCGCATCTTGATGCCCACGGTCCACCCCACGACGCCTCCGGCGCGCAGCCTGCGGGCGCAGTCGTGCGAGGCCGCCAGGATGAACTCTTCAATCTCGGCCCGCGAGCGCACATCCTCCTCGAAGGTTCGTTCCATGCCGACCGATTTCTCCGCGCGGTGGGGGCGACGGGACGCGGGTCGATGCCCCACGACAGGTCGTGGAGGTGGTGGGCGGAGGCCACGCCAAGGAGCTTGGTGAGGCGCGTGAGCGGGGCGGTGGCGAGGTCCCCAATCGTGTCGATGCCCTCACGGTCGAGGATCGCTGCGGTCTTTCCGCCGACTCCCCACAGTGCTCCAACGGGCAGTCCGTGGAGGAAGTCGACCGTGGCCGCCTGTGGGATGAGGAGCAGGCCGTCGGGCTTGGCGTGCGAGGAGGCAATCTTGGCGACCGACTTAGTGGCCGCGATTCCGACGGATGCGGGCAGCCCGACGGCTTCGCGGATACGCGCGCGGATGAGGCGAGCGATCTGGGTGGGTGATCCCAGCCTGCGGCGCGCCCCGGAGACGTCGAGGAAGGCCTCGTCGATGGAGACCTGCTCGAGGTCGGGGGTGACGGTGGCGAGAATCGCCATCACCTGGCGGGAATAGCGTTGATAGAGGCCGTGGCTGCCGGGGACGAAAGCCGCGTGGGGACACAGGGCACGGGCGCGAGAGGTGGGCATGCCGGCGCGCACGCCCAGAGCCCGGGCCTCGTAGGTGGCGGAGGTGACGACTCCTCGCCCGGACGTGTCCGCCCACGATGATGGGGCGCCGATGAGGCTCGGATCCTCGCGCATTTCGACCTGGGCGAAGAAGGAGTCCATGTCCGACGTGCAGGATCGGCGTGGCGCTATCGTCCCGATCCCCAGTCGCGTTTGGCGCGCGCGTCCCTGGGAGCGTTTGACAT
>CAKMQM010000232.1:0-7227 GCA_927911615.1 uncultured Xylanimonas sp. | reverse complement strand
GAAATCCGGGGCCGCCCCGCTCACGTATGCCTCGGTGCGTGAGTAGCACCGGCGTGAAACGCCTCGTGAAACGCCTCGTGGAACGGCGCGTTGGCTGGGGCGGGGAGTTGTCGATGGGGCGTGTCCAATAGGCGGGACAATTCGGTCCCTGTTTGCGCTGATGTTGCAGATGTCGCGACACAGGTCCTAGGAACATGCTAGACTTTGTCCTAACAAAGTTGTTTCGCCATTCGTGGATGAATGGGAAGAAAGGTAAAACCAATGACAATCAACCTGTGGGTCAACGGCGAAGAGTACGTCGCTCACTCTGAGAAGACTATCGACATCGAAAACCCTGCCACCGGTAAGGTCGTCGACCAGCTCGCCCTGGCCGACAAGCATTGCCTCGACCACGTCGTCGAGATCGCCCGCAACGCGCAGAAGGAATGGGGGCGCACCGCCCTGGCCAAGCGCGTGGACATCATGTTCAAGTTCCGTCAGCTCGTCATCGATCACCAGGATGAGATCGCCGACGCCATCGTGCGCGAGGGTGGTAAGACCCACGGCGATGCCCTCGGCGAGATCGCCCGTGGCCGCGAGACCATCGACTTTGCGTGTGGCATCAACGCCGCCCTCAAGGGTGAGTTCACCGATCAGGCCTCGACCGGCGTGGACGTGCACACCCTGCGTCAGCCCGTCGGTGTCGTCGCCGGCATCTGCCCCTTCAACTTCCCGGCCATGGTCCCCATGTGGATGCATCCGGTCGCCCTGGCCACTGGCAACGCCTTCATCCTCAAGGTTGCCTCGACCGTTCCCAGTGCCTCGCTGATCATTGCTCGCCTCTACAAGGAGGCCGGCCTGCCCGACGGCCTGTTCAACGTCATCGCCGGCGATCGCCACTTGGTCACCGACATCCTCACCCACCCCGGCATCGATGCCATCTCCTTCGTTGGCTCCACCCCGGTCGCCCACATTGTGCAGGACACGGGCGTGGCCCACGGCAAGCGCGTCCAGGCCCTGGGCGGCGCGAACAACCATGCGATCGTCATGCCCGACGCGGACATCGAGTTCGCCGCGCAGCATATCAGCGCCGGCGCCTTCGGCGCGGCCGGCCAGCGCTGCATGGCCCTGCCTGTCATCGTCGCCGTCGGAGGCGTCGAGGAGAAGCTGGTTCCCGCGATCAAGGCTCGCGCTGAGAAGATCGTCGTCGGCCCCGGCACCGACCCGGCCTCTGAGATGGGTCCGGTCATCACCCGTTCCTCCCAGGAGCGCATCACCAAGTGGATCGACGAGGCCGAGGCGAGGGGCGCGAACATCGTCCTCGACGGCCGTGGCTACCGCCCCGAGGGCGAGGAATACGCGGATGGCTTCTGGCTGGCCCCCACCATCATCGACGGTGTGGATCGCAACCTGAGCGTCTACTGCGAAGAGGTCTTCGGCCCGGTCCTGGTCGTCGTGCACGCTGACACCTACGAGGAAGCCATTGAGATCGTGAACTCCTCCGAGTTCGGCAACGGCTCCGCGATCTTCACCTCCGACGGTGACACGGCCCGCCACTTCGTCGTCGATGTCGAGGCCGGCATGGTCGGTGTCAATGTGCCGATCCCTGTTCCGGTCGCCTACTACTCCTTCGGTGGCTGGAAGGAGTCGCTGCTGGGCGACACCCACATTCACGGCCCCGAGGGCGTGCGCTTCTACACGAAGGCCAAGGTCGTCACGACCCGTTGGCCCAAGCGTGGTGAGAAGGTTGGTTACGTCGGCATGAGCTTCCCGACGAACGGCTGAGCTTGACAGTCTCCTTATGGGGGGTGGGCGCATTGCGTCCACCCCTCCTTTATATGTGGCTTTGTCGTAACAAACTGTTTGGCAGCGCCGCTTGAAATCATGAATATAGCGCGTTAAACTAAGTGAGTCAGCAAAGTTGCGATACTCGATCGAATGTTTGTTAAGTCAAACGCGAGATCTGCCAAATGCTTGACCACTGCCGAAAGGGGGTAGTGGAGAGTGTGTGGCCAGTCGATGCACAGGGACGATGTCGTCAAGCAATCAGTGTCGAGATCCCAGCGATTCCACGATCGTGGGCGAGGTATCCTCGTTCCCTGGGAGTGGGACTTGCTCAGCCGTTAGGCCGACCAGGGTGAAGCGCTCTTCATCCGTACAGCTCCAAAGAAGAAGCAATAGGAGAAACACATGTCAAACACTCTAACGATTGACGACTACACGCCCGATAAGGTGCGTGACCTCGTCGCGACCACCCCGGCCTCGGGCAAGAAGTGCTCCCTGGGCGCCATCGCGGCCGTCGCGACGCTTGGCTCGCTCCTCTTCGGCTACGATACCGGCGTCATCGCGGGCGCCTGCCCTACATGTACATGCCCGGAAACGCCGGCGGCCTGCACATGACCACCTTCGAAGAGGGCTGGGTCGGTGGTCTGCTGTGCATCGGCGCCGCCGCCGGCGCCTTCTTTGGCGGTCGCCTCTCTGACCGCTACGGCCGCCGCCACAACATTACTCTGCTGGCCATCGTGTTCCTCTTCGGCGCCATCGGCTGTGCGATCGCCCCGAACATCTGGGTCCTGTACCTCGCTCGTGTCATCCTCGGCTTCGCCGTCGGTGGAGCCTCCGCGACCGTTCCCGTCTTCCTCGGCGAAACCGCGCCCAAGCGCCTGCGTGGCGTTCTGGTCGCCACCGACCAGATGATGATCGTCTTCGGCCAGTTCCTGGCCTTCTCCATGAACGCCGTCATCGCCCGCTGGCAGGGCGGCCCGACCGTCACGCTGACCGGTGACGCCGTGGACGCGTCTGGCCACGTGCTCGGCCAGGCTGGAACCTCCGTCGCGTGGGAGACGGTTAGCGCCGCCGTCAACATCGCCGAGGTCACCAGCGCCGGTAATGGCCTGACCTGGCGCTACATGCTGATCCTGTGCTCGCTGCCCGCCATCGCGCTGTGGGTCGGTATCCGCATGATGCCGGAGTCCTCCCGCTGGTACGCCGCGAACCTGCGCATCGTCGAGGCCATCGGCTCCCTCAAGCGCGTGCGTGACGAGAAGAAGGACGACGTCGCCGGCGAGCTCAACGAGATGCTCGAGGTCCAGCGCGCTGAGTCCAAGCAGGAGAAGTGGTCGCTCTCCCAGATCCTCAAGGTTAAGTGGGCCCGCAAGCTCCTCTACATCGGTATCATCCTGGGCATCGCCGACCAGCTGACCGGCATCAACACGGCCATGTACTACACGCCGAAGATCCTCAACGCTGCCGGCGTTCCCATGGAAGACGCCATCACCCTGAATGTCGTCTCCGGTGGTATTTCCGCGATCGGCTCCGCCGTCGGCCTGTGGCTCGTCGCCCGCTTCGCTCGCCGCCACGTTGGCATGTACCAGGAGCTCGGCATCACGATCTCCCTGGCAGCACTGTCCGCTGTGTTCGCGATCTTCATCAGCCCCTACCTGGACGCAGATGGCAACATCTCCGGCGCCCCGAACTTCGCCCCCTGGCTGGTTCTCGGCATCGTCTGCCTCTTCGTGTTCATCAAGCAGTCCGGCACCGTGACCTGGGTCCTCGTCTCCGAGATCTACCCGGCCGCCGTCCGCGGCAGTGCCCTCGGTATCGCGGTGGGCACCCTGTGGCTCGCCAATGCGCTGGTCTCCGTCATCTTCCCGCCGCTCATGGCGACCGTCGGTGGGGCAGGCACGTACGCGATCTTCGCGGCCATTAACTTCCTCTCCTTCCTCTTCTACTGGAAGGTCGTCCCCGAGACGAAGTTCCACTCGCTGGAGGAGCTGGAGCTGAAGTTCCAGAAGGATTACTCCTGAAACGCAGTGATCTGAACGCGTGAGCCCGGTGGGGCGGCTTGGCCGCCCCACCGGGCGCTCGCGTACCATCGAGACGAGGAGAGGTGATGGTAAGAGGTGCAACGCGCAACGCGAGCGGTGTGGCTCGTCCGCCGGTTGGTCACGGTGAGGCACGTATGCGCGCATTCGCCTACCTGACGGGCATCACTATCGGTCTCATCGATGGCGTCCTGGCCATTCATGTCTGGTCTGCGGGTTTCGCCCACGCCATCGGCTTCTTCATTGCTGCCTTATCGCTCCCATCATTGCTGTCTGCGATCCTCACCCCGTCTCTGTCCGAGCACATCGGGCGCCGCATCCCGAATTGCGTGGGAGCCTTGACGCTCGCCGCGGGATCTCTCGTGATTGCCTCGACCTGCGCCGTCGCCGTGGGTGCTGGTGGAAGTGGGGTGGGCGTGGTTGTCGCCTACTGCATTGGATACGCCCTCCTCGGGCTGGGATATGGGGCCCTGTGGTCGCTGTTGCCTCGCATGGCGCACGAGCTGTCCCTGCGAGGTCACGCCCGCCTCGTGCCTCGTGCCAACTCCCTTCTTGGCGTCGGCGGGGGAGTGGGGATTGCCCTCGGCTTCGTGCACGGTGTGGGGCCGCTCCTGCCCTCCGTGACGCTCGTCGGCTTTTCTCTCGCCCTTCTTATCGCGGCCTCGCTCTTGCCCGAATCTCCCGCCTGGTACGCCTCCAAGGGGCGCGAGGTCGACGCCTTCCTTGCGCTCAAGTCTCTGCATGGTGCGCTCGAGGCCTCGGTCGAGATCGACCACGTGCGTCTCGACGCGGAGATGGCCCGCGAGCAGCACCCCCTGCACCTGCGCGACGTCGCCATCCCCCAGGTGCGCTCTGCGCTGGCGACGGCCCTCGCCCTTGTGTGTGTGCAGGAGGCGCCCCTCGTCGTTGCGGTCATCATCTTTACGCCGGCGTTGCTCGCCGGTGTGGGGGCGGACGGTTGGATGCAGTTGACCTTTGCTACTGGCGTTGTGCTCATCGCGTTGGCGACCCTGACCGCTGTCAGCCGCGTTGGCACCCACCGTTTTCTGCGCGCGTCGCTGGGGTCCGTGGGGGCTGTCCTGTCCTCGATGATTGGCGTCGCTGTCTTCTCTGTCAACGGGGAGATTGGCCCCGTTGCGATGCTGATCGTTGCCCTGCTCATGATGGCTGCGCAGCGCATCTGGATCTACCCTGCCTGTCACGGCGCGATAGATCCGCGTATTCCGCCGTGGCTCGTTACCTGGCAGCGCCAGGCAGTCATCACCCTCAACGTGGTGGCGCGCACCTTCGCGCTTATCCTGGGCGGCTTCACAGTCTTCCTTCCCGGCGGCGTGGCTCTCGGCGTCTACTTCGTCCTGCAGTGCATCGCCCTGATCCTTCTGTTGGTGCGCCTGCCTCACGAGTATGCGGAGTAGGGGGCCTCGGCCTCGTCTATGTCAGGTCATCATCAGATATAGGTCATTTGTCCTGACAAATGGTCTGCTCGTTGGCTATTATAAAGATGTCCGTGATCGATGAAGTACGCGGCATCCAACCACTACGAGGTGAAGCCCATGAGCACCGAAACTCCCGTTATTCCCGACACTATGCGCGCGGCCGTCCTACGCGACTACGACAAGGGCCTCCAGGTCGAAACCATCCGCACGCCGCGCCCCAAGGCCGGTGAAGTCCTCATCAAGGTGACCGCGTGCGGCCTGTGTCACTCCGACCTCCATGTCATCGGAGGTGCCATTGCCTTCCCGCTGCCCGCCGTCCTCGGTCACGAGGTCGCTGGTGTCATCGTCGAGCTCGGCCCCGGCACCGAACACACCGGTCTCGAGGTTGGCCAGCAGGTCGCCGGCGGCTTCCTCATGCCCTGTGGCCAGTGCCGCCACTGCGCCGCCGGCCGCGACGAGCTGTGTGAGCCCTTCTTCGAGCTCAACCGCCTCAAGGGTGTCCTCTATGACGGTACGACCCGCCTGTACTCCCTCGATGGCGAACCCATCCAGATGTACTCGATGGGTGGCCTGGCCGAGTACTCGGTCGTCCCCGCGACCGCCCTGGCCCCCGTGCCTGAGGGTGTCGACCCGGTGTCGTCGGCGATCCTGGGCTGCGCCGCCATGACCGGCTACGGTGCCGTCCGACGCGGCGCCGACATCAAGTACGGTGAGACCGTTGCCGTCGTCGCCGTGGGCGGCGTGGGCTCGAACATTGTGCAGATCGCCCGCGCCTTCGGGGCCTCCCAGGTTATCGCCATCGATGTCGCAGACGACAAGCTCGAGGCCGTCAAGGCTTTCGGTGCGACCGCGACGATTAACTCCATGACCCAGGATGCCCGCGAAGAGGTCCTCAAGCTGACGAATGGTCGCGGCGTTGATGTCTCCTTCGAGGCTCTGGGCATTCCCTCCACGTGGAGCACCGCTCTTGACGTTCTCGCCGACGGCGGACGCATGGTGCCGATCGGCCTGGGTGCCGGCCGCCAGACCGCCGAGGTTGAGATCAACCGGACCGTGCGCCGCTCCCAGTCGATCCTCGGATCCTACGGCGCGCGCACGCGCCAGGACCTGCCGGCGGTCGTTGACCTGGCCGCGCGCGGCGTCATCAACTACGACGACCTGGTCACGCGCCGCTTCTCGCTCGACGAGGCGGCCGCCGGATACGAGGCACTGCGCAATCGCGCCGTCCAGGGTCGCGCTGTCGTCGACATGTCTCTGTGAGACCTGACGGCGCATAGGGGCAGGCCCACTCACCCCGGGGTTCGGGGGGAGTGGGCCTGACTTATTGTTTGTGGCGATCCGCGCGGGATCGATCTGACGTAAAGGTCAGCGCGTCATCATGTTGAGGATGCCGTACACGCCCACGAAGGCGGCGACGATCGTGATAATGATGGCGGAGCTGAGGATCACGGTCGAGGCCGTGGCGGCGCCGACGATGGCCATCGTGATGCCGGCAATGAAGACAGCGGTCAGTGCGAAGGCGAAGCTCAGATTGTTGGCGAGGGAGGTATCGGAGGCCTGCTCGGAACGGACGGACTGAGCGGCAATCGTGGTCTCGCGGACGAGGGTTTCCATGGTGTCTCCTGGGTGTGATTGAAAGTCAATGTGTGTGGGAGACACGGATAAAGGCCGTGTGTGCCCACACGGCCTTGTGAATTGAAGGGCGTCGAACCGCTGGGGCTCGTTCCTTCCGACGGGTATAAGCCTATTCGTCGCGCCGGTCAATTGTCCATACAAAAACGAGTGAACTGTGGAATGGACAAAGCCGTCACTTTGTCAGTAATTCTCATGTTGGTCGGCTCTGTCACCTGCGGATATGTGGTTGCTCGACTGGGGTGGCGCGGGGCCGCCCGACTGGAGGGGGTGCGAGGCCTGCTGGGGTGGGTGGTGGCAGGGCCAGGTGAAGGTGGCTGCGGTGCCGGTGGGCGGTGGCAGGGCCAGGTGAAGGT
>CAKMQM010000231.1:0-3081 GCA_927911615.1 uncultured Xylanimonas sp. | reverse complement strand
TCATGGTGGCGAGGTTCAGCCCTGCGCGGAACCCACGATCGCGTCGACGAAGCCCTGCGGATCGAAGGGGGCTAGATCGTCGGCCCCCTCGCCGAGGCCGACGAACTTCACGGGAACGCCCAGCGCACGCTGGACGGAGACGACGATGCCGCCCTTGGCGGAACCGTCGAGCTTCGTCAGAACGATGCCGGTCACGCCGGTAGCTTCCGCGAAGACCTCGGCCTGCTTCATGCCGTTCTGGCCGGTGGTCGCATCGAGCACCAGGAGGACCTCGGAGACCGGGGCCTGCTTGGTCATGACGCGCTTGATCTTGCCGAGCTCGTCCATCAGCGTGGACTTGTTCTGCAGGCGCCCCGCGGTGTCGACGAGAACGACGTCGACGTCACGCTCGACGCCTTCGCGCACGGCTTCGAAAGCAACCGAGGCCGGGTCTGCACCCTCGCGGTCGCTGCGCACGACATCGACGCCAACTCGCTCGCCCCAGGTCGCCAGCTGATCGGCGGCGGCCGCGCGGAAGGTGTCGGCGGCCCCCAGAATCACGGTCTTGTCTTCCGCGACGAGGATGCGCGCAAGCTTGCCAACGGTCGTGGTCTTTCCAGTGCCGTTCACACCGACCATCAGGACGACCGCAGGCTTGACGGAGCCGTCTACCTCTGGGCGCTCGAGGTTGAGAGAGCGATCCATGGAGGGATCGACGAGGGCCAGGAGTTCCTCACGAAGGATCTCGCGGATGCGCGCTTCGTCAGTCACGGACTCGACCGCGACGCGACGCTTGAGGGCTTCCATCAGCGTGTCAGTGGCCTCGAGGCCGAGGTCAGCGATGAGGAGAGACTCCTCGATCTCTTCCCAGTCGGCGGCACCGAGCTGGCCACGGCTGAGAACGCCGAGGATCGCACGCCCAAGCGAGCCGGAAGACGCGAGGCGTTCGCGCAGGCGCTCCATGCGACCGCGCACGGGTTCGGGGCGCTCGATGGACGAGGCCGGTGTTGCAGGAGCCTCAGGGCTGCGCTCAGGGGTGGGCTCGAGCTCATCTACCGGACCCGCTCGAGGCTGGTCCGCTGTATCAAGCGACGCCTCGGTAGGCGAATCGGAATGAGCCTCGACGGGAGCCTGAGCCTGCGGCTGAGGGGTCACGTCCTGCGAGGAACGGCGACGCGAACTCACGACAAGACGAATAACGACGCCGATAAGCACGGCGACCGCCAGGGCGATAACGACTGCCCACGGTGATTGGAGGGTGGAAATAAAAGCGTCCATAGGGTCATTATCCCCTATGGACGCTCTTGACAGAAAAGCTGAGTGCGGCATCACTGCCTTATGACTGCGGTGACTCCTGCACGGACTCGCCGCCTCCGTCAGCACTACGACGGCCACGGTCAAAGCGCACGCTCACGCGGTCAGTCACAGTTTCGAGACGGTCGATGCCGGGTAGACGGTCAGCGTCAAAGTAGGCGCTCTTCGAGTCAGCGCTTTGCAGGAGCGAGTGCAGGGACGCCGTACGCGGAACCACGGGTCCGTCTGGTGAGGAGGAGGCACGCTTGGGTAGCGAGTGATGGGTCTTCACCTCGTCGGCGATTTCTTCGCTCTCTCGCTTGATGACGCCCTTCCACTCGTCCGCGCTACGGCGCGACAGCGCCAGCACAGCGACGACGCCGCCAGCGACGACGAGTACCAGAACGACGGTCAAAACGAGAATCAGTGCACCCTCAAGCATGTGATCATCCTGCCCTACGAAAACCTCAATACGCGACGATGCCACCCGCACATGCACGCATTGTGACGATGTTGTCACGCGGGCCGGGAACGATTGTTCCCGGCCCGCGAATATGTCGATAGCGCGTCAGTCGAGGTAGTCGCGCAGAACCTGCGAACGCGAGGGGTGACGCAGCTTCGACATGGTCTTGGACTCAATCTGACGGATACGCTCGCGCGTCACGCCGTAGACCTTGCCAATCTCATCGAGAGTCTTCGGTTGGCCGTCGCCCAGGCCGAAGCGCATCGACACGACGCCAGCTTCACGCTCGGACAGCGTGTCCAGGACGTGGTGGAGCTGTTCCTGCAGAAGGGTGAAGGACACGGCGTCCGCAGGCACGATGGCCTCGGAGTCCTCGATGAGATCACCGAACTCGGAGTCGCCGTCCTCGCCGAGAGGCGTGTGCAACGAAATCGGCTCGCGACCATACTTCTGAACTTCGACGACCTTCTCGGCGGTCATATCGAGTTCCTTAGCCAGTTCCTCGGGAGTGGGTTCGCGACCCAGGTCCTGGAGCATCTGGCGCTGGACGCGCGCGAGCTTGTTGATGACCTCGACCATGTGCACCGGGATGCGGATCGTGCGAGCCTGGTCCGCCATCGCGCGGGTGATCGCCTGACGAATCCACCAGGTGGCGTAGGTCGAAAACTTGTAGCCCTTCGTGTAGTCGAACTTTTCAACAGCGCGAATGAGGCCCAGGTTGCCTTCCTGGATCAGGTCCAGGAACTGCATACCGCGGCCGGTGTAGCGCTTGGCCAGCGACACGACGAGGCGGAGGTTCGCCTCGAGCAGGTGGTTCTTCGCCTGCTGACCATCCTGTGCGAGGAAGTGCAGCTCGCGACGCTCGCGGCTGGTCATCTCATCGGCCTGGTTCTTCAGCTTGTATTCAGCGTAAAGGCCGGCTTCGATACGGCGGGCGAGGTCCACTTCCTGCTCGGCGTTCAGCAGGGAGACCTTACCGATCTGCTTGAGGTAGTCCTTCACCGGGTCGGCGGTGGCACCGGCGACCGTCACCTGCTGGACGGGTTCATCGGTCTCATCGGAATCGGAGACGACGAAGCCACCCTTGACGTGGATGCCGTCGTTCGTGCGTTCACGAAGTGCGGCGCCCTCAGCGAGCTTCGGATCCTCTTCCTCCGCTTCGTCCCCCGTGTCAGCTTCGTCTTCGTCGACGGTCTCAGTATCGAGTTCGGGGTCTTCAAGGTCCTCACCAGACGGCTCGAAGTCTTCGTCGACGGTGTCAACGAGCTCCTCGACGGCCTCCTCGACGACCTCTTCTTCCTTCTTCTTGCGACCGCGCGTCTTCTTAGCAGCCGTCTTCTTCGTCG